>JALZNL010000678.1 GCA_030857715.1 Actinomycetota bacterium
CCTCGCCCCCGGAAACACGGCCGCCGCGGTCCTGAACATGTGGCCCCTGTGCCTCCTATTCGGCGCAGCCGCGATGCTCTGCTCGGCCGCCTTCCACCGCCGGGCGCTCGCCATCGCCGTCCCCGCCTTCCTGCTCTTCGCGATGTACCTCCTCAACACGCTCGGCCGGGTCTCCGAGGACCTCGAAGTATTCCAGCCCGCCTCCGCCTTCTACTACCACGGCTCCGCCATAGAAGACGGCATCGACTGGACGAATTTCTTGGGCCTAACGCTCGTCGCCCTCGCGCTGGTACTGCTGGCGGTTCTCGCTTTCCGCCGCCGGGACATATATACATAGCTTGTCAGCACGCTTCGCTTTCAGCACGCTCCGGCTTCGCCTCCGCTTTCAGCTTGTCAGCTTCGTCCGCTCGGGATACGCTCGGCTTCGTTGGCCGGGTGGCTGCCGGTGGATCTGGGCCTCTCTTGTAACCCTTTCCTCGGGCGCGGGCGTGAAACCCGCCCCTACGGGCGGGTTGGCGGTTCCGGCGGTTCAGATGAATCTCCTACGCTTCGGGCGGCGCCCGGGACGCTCTGGCTGACAGGCTGAGAGCGGAGCCCGCAGTGCGTAGCGTGCTGAAAGCCGGCGCAGCCGGCGTGCTGTAGAGTGCCTTCTCGTATGGAAAGGACGAGCATCGAGGCGTTGTTGCCGCGGGCGCGGGGGTTGGGCGTGTTGCGCGGGGTGCTTGGTTCGCCTGTTGCGCGGGATCTTCTGGGGCTGCTGGAGGTTCTGGCGGCCCAGCGGCCGGACCCGGCTTCGGTGGCGGACGTTTTCGGGGGGTTGTGGGAGGAGTTGGCCTCGGAGACGGACCGTCTGTTGCCCGACGCCTGGCAGTCCCATCTGGTGGGGCGTCTGCTGGACGACGAGAACCCTTTCAGTTTGGGGTCCGAGGGGGACGGGTTGCGCGGCGCGGTGCTGGAACAGGCGCGGCTCGACCTCAGGACCCTCAGGACGCTCTTCGAGCTGGACGCGGGGACGCTGCTCGGCATGGTCGAGGGGGCGGTGCCGGGGCTCGCCGGGATCTGGGTCCCCTGGTCGGACCCGATGCGTCGCGGGGATGACTCTCCCCGCGACGCGGTCGCCCGCAAGCTCGCCGCCGCGGAGGACTGGGGTGCTGTGGCGGAGCTTCTGGCGGGCCACTTCGCCCGGCACGGCGCGGGGCCGTTCGGGAGGCATCGGGCGTTCCGCTGGGATGGGGAGGGGCTGCGGACCGTGCCCAATCCGGACCCGGTGCGCCTCGATGGCCTGATCTCCTACGAGCGCGAGCGGGAGCCCCTGGTCGAGAACACGAGGCGCTTTCTGGCCGGGCTGCCGGCCCACCACGCCCTCCTCTACGGCCAGCCGGGGACAGGCAAGTCCTCCACCGTGAAGGCGCTGCTCAACGAGTTCGCCGGCGCGGGGCTCCGGCTCGTCGAGGTTGCCAAGGAGGATCTCGGGGCGCTGCCGCGGGTGCTCGGGGTCCTACGCGGGCGGGGGGGGCGGTTCGTGGTCTTCGTGGACGATCTCTCCTTCGAGGAGCACGAGGTCGAGTACAAGGCGCTCAAGGCGCTTTTGGAGGGGAGCGTCGAGGAGCCGCCGGAGAACGTGCGGGTCTACGCGACCTCCAACCGCCGGAACCTGATCCGGGAGGGCTTCTCCGACCGGGAGGACGGCGACGACGTCCACGCTCACGACACCATGCAGGAGAAGCAGTCCCTCTCGGCCCGCTTCGGCCTGCGCGTCACCTTCCCCGCCCCGGACCAGAAGCGTTACCTGGAGATAGTGGAGGGACTCGCGAGGGAGAGGGGCCTCGAAGTGCCCGTAGAGGAACTGCGCGAGAGAGCCCTTCTGTGGGACCGCTGGCACGCCGGGCGTTCCGGGCGCACCGCACGCCAGTTCGTGGACGAGCTCGAAGCCGGGCTGGCGGCGGGACGGCGGGCCTCGCGTTCCCGGTAGCGGGAGGCCTGCCGTGGCGCATGGACTTACTGCGCGCAGATGGCGCGTCTAAAATATAGCGGTGGTGACGTCACTTCGCCGTGTTATACCGTTCCGCTTTGTTGATGGC
>JALZNL010000679.1 GCA_030857715.1 Actinomycetota bacterium
CGAGGGGGCTCGAACCCCTGACCTCCGCGCTGCCAGCGCGGCGCTCTCCCAGCTGAGCTACGGCCCCGGAAAATCCGTAAGAGTATATGCACCGCGTCTGGGGGTGTCAACGTGACGCGAGGTGTGCGGCCAGGCTACTCCTCCCAGTGCTCCTGGGGGGCGCTGCGCCAGAGGGATTCGAGGCGGTAGTAGTCCCTGGCCTCGTCCGTGAAGACGTGGACGACGACGTCGAGGAAGTCTACGCTGATCCAGGCCGATCCCTCGTCCACCCGCTTGGAGCGAGGGCGGTGTCCGGCCTCTATCATCTTGTCTATGACCTCTTCGGCCACCCTCCTCGTCTGCCGGTCGGTCTCGGCGCTCGCCACCACGAAGTAGTCCGCGTACGAGACCAGCTCCCGCAGGTCGATGATGGTCACGTCCTTGCCGAACATTTCGGCCGCCGCGCGGGCGGCCGTCTCGGCCATCCCCCGCGTGACCTCCTCGCCCTCGGTCGCGAAACCCTGCCGCCTGGCGACGGACTCGTCCCCCATCACCGAACTCCCTCCTTCAAGTGCTCCCCTTCCGTCCGTTTTCCGTCGCCTTCATAGAGCCTCCTCTGGGTAATGATCTCCCGCACCGGGTCGGGTACGAGGTACCTCACGCTCTTGCCTTGCAGCATCCTGCGGCGTATGCCCGTCGCGGAGATGTCCACCCGCGTGCATTCGACGGGGAAGATCCTGTCGAAGTTGCGCAGCCCGGCCTCCAGATGGTCCAGCTTGGACAGGTCGTAGCCCGGCCTCGTCGCCGCCACCATCACGACCTCCTCCAGCAGCCGGTCGGGCTCCTTCCACGACAACAGGTTGGAGACCTCGTCCGCCCCGGTGACGAAGAACCACTCGTGCTCCGGGGAACGCGCCTTTAGGATGCCGACGGTCTCGACGCTGTGCATCGGTCGCCCCGCGTCGACCTCCACCCGGTCTGTAGAGAAGCGTTCGTTCTGTGCCACGGCGGCCTCGACCATCGCGTAGCGGGCCTCGGCGGTGGCGCGGACGCTGGAGGCCTCCTTGTGGGGCGGTATGCCGCCCGGCACGAACACCACGTGGTCCAGGCCGAGCTCGCCCATGACCTGCTCGGCGATGATCATGTGCCCCTGATGCACGGGGTCGAAGGTACCCCCGAAGATAGCTACCCGCATACCACCCTCACTTGAAATCGAATACCGTCTCCCCGATCCGAATCTCGTCGCCCTCCTCTGCCCCGGCCCGCCGCAGCGCCCCAACGACACCGCTCTTCTCCAGCTCCCGCTGGAAGCGCTCGACGCCGTCCGGGTTATCCCAGTCGGTCTTGAGCGCGAGCCGCTCCACGTCCTCACCGGCGACCACGAAGCCCCCGTTCTCCTTCCCGATCTGGAGCCCCTTCCAGGTCGGACGGTAGACCCTGTGCTCCCGCTCGGTGGCCGGCATCGCGGCACGCTCTCCCAGCTTCCGCACCATCTCTTCGACATGGTCCCTGAAGGCCTCGACCCCCTCCCCCGTCGCCGCCGAGACGAGGAAGGACTCAGGGAAGGCGTCGCGCAGGTAGTCGCGCAGCTCCTCGTCGAGAAGGTCGATCTTGTTCAGCGCGGTGACGGTCGGCCGTTCGGAGAGGCCGGCGGCGTGGAGCTCGGCGACGAGGGTCCCCTGCGCGCCTTCGGGGTCTTCGCTGGCGTCGAGGACGAGGGCGAGGAGCCGGGCGCGGGCGACGTGGCGGAGGAAGCGGTTGCCGAGGCCCCGGCCCTCGCTGGCGCCCGAGATCAAACCCGGTATGTCCGCCACCACGAACGGGTTTCGGTGGGTCTTCTCGTCCACGACACCGAGCTGCGGGGAGAGGGTGGTGAACGGGTAGTCGCCCACCCGAGGGCGGGCGGCGCTCAGGACGCGCAGCAGGGAGGACTTGCCGGCGTTCGGCAGGCCAACGAGGCCGACGTCCGAGAGGACCTTGAGCTCAAGCAGGATCTCACGCTCCCCGCCCGGCAGCCCCCGCTCCCGGAACGCGGGGGCCTGCCGCGTCGAGGTGGCAAACGAGCCGTTGCCCCGACCGCCTTCGCCACCCTGGGCTACTA
>JALZNL010000680.1 GCA_030857715.1 Actinomycetota bacterium
CCTGCGCGGGCAGTACCCGTCCGTCCGACCGGCCCGCTACTTCGACAAACGCTACTGGAACACCCTCACCTGCGACGGAACCGTCCCGGACGACGAGGTGGTCGAGCTCCTGGACACGTCCTACGATATCGTCTTCGAGGGCCTCAAGAAGTCCGATAGGCAGGCCCTGAAAGGTGCCCGGTAGACGGTGAACGAAGGGGATAGGACCCGACCGGGCATCGTCGGCCGGGGCGCCGCCGCCAACCCGAAGAACCGCTTCGAGAAGATCGATATAGAGCCCGACCCCGCCGAGACCGGCGACGAACCCCGCCCCGAGACCGTCTACCTGCGCGACCACTCCCGCTCCATCATCGCCACGAACAGCAGCCCCGACATCGGCTTCGACGCCAGCATCAACCCGTACAGGGGATGTAGTCATGGTTGTGTTTACTGTGCCTCTGGTGAGACGCCGATCCTGATGGCCGATGGGAGGACTCGATCCCTCAAAGAGTTGCGTGTTGGAGATGAGGTATATGGAACCGTCAGACGTGGAGGTTACAGACGATATGCGAAGACGCGCGTGCTCGCCCATTGGAGCTCGAGAAAGCTGGCATATCGCATAACGTTGGCCGATGGGACTTCTCTAGTCGCTAGCGGAGACCATCGCTTCCTGACCGGCAGAGGCTGGAAGTTCGTGGTTGGTGCCGGGAGAGGATTAGAGTGCCGTCCTCATTTAACGACGAACAACAAGCTCATAGGGATCGGGGCATTCGCATCGCCTCCTGAGAAAGACAATAATTACAAGGTCGGGTACTTGTGCGGCATCGTGCGCGGAGACGGACATCTGGGGGTTCATACGTACAGAAGGCCGCGACGCGACAGGACGGAGATCCTTTATCAGTTTCGCTTGGCGCTTTGTGATGAGGAGGCCCTCGAACAGGCGTCTCGCTACCTGATGGAGTTTGGTGTGGCGACCCGAAGTTTCGTTTTCCAGAAGGATGTTGTTGGAAGGAAGGACATCCATGCGATCCGTGCCTCTTCTCGTCGGGGTGTAGAGCGCATAAAGGAGATAGTCGAGTGGCCTACATCTCCTTCTATTAGTTGGCGTAAAGGATTTCTGGCGGGCATCTTCGATGCCGAAGGTAGCTACAGAAACAACACGCTGCGCATCCACAATACCGATCAGGAGATCATTGAGCACACCGTGCGTTGTCTGGAACATTTCGGTTTTGATCTGAAGATAGAAATCGCCGGGAGAAGGCGGGCACGACCCGTCAAGGTGGTCAGAATCCGCGGCGGTTTGAAAGAACACTTGCGCTTCTTTCATACCATGGACCCCGCCATCTCACGTAAGCGGGATATAGAAGGAACCGCCTTGAAGAGCAACGCGGACTTGCGCGTGGCGTCCATCGAGCCGCTCGGCATCAGGAAGCTCTTCGACATCACCACCGGCACCGGAGATTTCATCGCCGACGGCGTCGTGAGCCACAACTGCTACGCCCGTCCAACCCACGAGTACCTCGGCCTCTCCGCCGGCCTGGACTTCGAGAGCAAGGTGCTCGTGAAGGAGGACGCGCCGGGGCTGCTGCGCAAGCAGTTGTCCTCGCCGCGGTGGGAGCCGAAGGTGCTCTCGATGAGCGGCGTCACGGACTGCTACCAGCCCGTGGAGAGGAAGTTCGGGATCACGCGCGGATGCCTGGAAGTCCTCGCGGAGTTCCGGAACCCCGTCGTCGTGGTGACGAAGAACCACCTCGTCACCAGGGACATTGATCTTCTCCTCGAGCTCGCCGGCCACCGGGCCGCCGCCGTGGCCGTCTCCCTGACCACCCTGGACGACGACCTGAGGCGCGTCATGGAGCCGCGCACCTCCAGGCCCGTCCGGCGGCTGGCCGCCATCAGGAAGCTCGCGGAGGCCGGTATTCCGGTCGGGGTGATGACGGCGCCCGTGATACCGGGCCTCAACGACCACGAGCTTCCGAACCTTCTCTCCGCCGCCGCGGACGCCGGCGCCAGCTTCGCCGGGTACGTCCCGGTACGCCTGCCCGGCGCCGTCGCCCCGCTCTTCGAGGACTGGCTCGGGCGCCACTTCCCTGACCGCAA
>JALZNL010000132.1 GCA_030857715.1 Actinomycetota bacterium
TATCTGCGACGAGTGCATCGAGCTGTGTAACGAGATCATCGACGAAGAGTTCTCGGGACCGGAGCTCCTCAAGGACGACGACCTCCCCAAGCCGCGGGAGATCAACCGCATCCTCAACGAGTACGTTATAGGCCAGGAGGACGCCAAGAAGGTCCTCGCCGTCGCCGTCTACAACCACTACAAGCGCATCCAGATGGGCGCCGAGGCAACGGACGGCACCGAGCTCCAGAAGTCCAACATCCTCATGCTAGGACCTACGGGCTCGGGCAAGACGCTGCTCGCCCAGACGCTCGCCAGGATCCTCAACGTCCCGTTCGCCATCGCTGACGCGACGGCGCTTACCGAGGCCGGCTACGTCGGCGAGGACGTCGAGAACATCCTCTTGAAGCTGATCCAGGCCGCCGACTTCGATGTGAAGAAGGCTGAGACCGGGATCATCTACATCGACGAAATAGATAAGGTCGCCCGCAAGTCGGACAACCCGTCCATCACGCGCGACGTCTCCGGCGAGGGCGTGCAGCAGGCCCTGCTCAAGATCCTCGAAGGCACGGTCGCGAGCGTTCCGCCACAGGGCGGACGCAAGCACCCGCACCAGGACTTCTTACAGATCGACACTAAGAACGTGCTGTTCATCTGCGGCGGTGCCTTCGGCGGGCTGGAGGAGATCGTCCGCCAGCGCATCGGCAAGAAGAGCATCGGCTTCGGTTCCGACGTGGACCAGCGGCTCAAGCAGGAGGACGACGCCCTGCTCCAGCACGTCCAGCCCGAAGACCTCCTGAGATACGGCCTGATCCCGGAGTTCGTCGGCCGCCTGCCGGTAATCTCCACCCTGCGCCTCCTGGAGCAGGAGGATCTGGTCCGCATCCTGACGGAGCCGAAGAACGCGCTGGTACGCCAGTTCCGCCAGTTCTTCCGCTACGACAAGGTGGACCTCTCCTTCACCGACGAGGCGCTGGCCGCCGTCGCGGAGCTCGCCCTGGAGCGGGGAACGGGCGCCCGGGGGTTGCGGAGCATCCTGGAGTCCGCGCTCCTGCCGACCATGTACGAGCTGCCGAGCCGCTCGGACGTCAAGGGCTGCGTGGTCGACGCCGACACCGTGAACGAGGGTGTGCAGCCCTCGCTCGTGACCGGCACCCAGAAGTACTCCTACGACGAAGAAGAGACCGCGTAAAGCTCACTTGAGAGAGACCGGGATACCAAAAACCTACGACCACCGCGCCGTCGAGGCGCGCCTCTACGAGGAGTGGGAGCGGACCGGCGCCTTCGAGGCCGACCCGAACTCCGAAAAGCCCGCGTACTGCATCGTGCTGCCCCCGCCGAACGTGACGGGGGCGCTACACATGGGCCACGCCCTCAACGGCTCCATCCAGGACACCCTCGCCCGCCGCGCCCGCATGAAGGGCTACGAGGCCCTGTGGCTGCCGGGCGTGGACCATGCCTCCATCGCCCTCCAGAACGTCGTCGAGCGGAAGCTGCTGCGCGAGGAGGGCAAGAGCCGCTTCGACGTTGGACGCGAGGAGTTCGTCGAGCGGTGCCGCGAGTTCGCGGAAGAAGCACGCGGCACCATGCTCGGACAGCTCAAGCGCCTCGGCGCCTCCGTGGACTGGCGCCGCCTGCGCTACACGATGGACGAAGAGTACATCGACTCCGTGCTCACGGCGTTTATCGAGTTGTACAACGACGGCTCCATCTACCGCGGCACCCGCATCGTCAACTGGTGCCCCCACGACCGCTCGGCCATCTCCGACCTCGAGGTCAACTACGAGGACACCGACGGCAAACTCTACGGCCTCCGCTACCCGTTTTCGGACGGCAAAGATCCCGGCCCGGACGGCAACGACTACGCCCAGGTCTTCTCCACCCGCCCGGAGACCATGCTCGGGGACGTGGCCCTCGTCGTCAACCCGGAAGATGAACGGTACAGGGGCCTCGTCGGGCGGCGGGTCACGGTCCCGTTTGTAGAGCGGGACATACAGATCTACGCCGACGACCACGTGGACCCGGACTTCGGGACCGGCATCCTCAAGGTAACCCCGGCCCACGACCCGAACGACTTCGAGATAGGCGGGAGGCTCGGCCTCGACCCCGTCAACGTCCTGAACCCGGACGGCACCATCAACGAGAACGGGACGGGCTTTACGGGCATGGACCGGATGGATGCCCGAAAGGCCGTCGCGGAGCGCCTGGGGGAGAAGGGACTGCTCGGCGAGGTCAAGGAGTACCGGCACAGGGTCGGGCATTGCGATAGGTGCGGGACCGTGATCGAACCCTGGCTCTCCGAGCAGTGGTGGGTGGCGATGGAGGAGCTGGCCCGCCCGGCGATAGAGGCGTTGGAGAAGGGTGAGATCACGGTTTACCCGGACTCCTGGCGGCGGGAGACGATGCGCTGGCTGGAGAACATCCACGACTGGAACGTCTCCCGCCAGCTCTGGTGGGGCCACCGCATCCCGGTCTGGTACGGGCCGAACGGCGAGGTAATCGCCTCCAAGGAGTCGCCGGGCGAGGGGTTCGAGCAGGACGCGGACATCCTGGACACCTGGTTTTCGAGCGGCCTGTGGCCTTTCGCGACGCTTGGGTGGCCCGAGGAGAACGAGGACCTCGCGTACTTCTATCCGACGAGCCTGCTCTCCACGGCGCGCGAGATCATGTACCTGTGGGTGGCGCGCATGATCATGCTGAGCCTCCGCTTCCGCGACAAGGTCCCCTTTGAAAAAGTGAACGTCCATTCCATCGTCCTCGCCGAGGACGGCACGAAGATGAGCAAATCCAAGGGCAACACCATAGACCCCCTCGACCTCTTCGAGGAGTACGGCACGGACGCCGTCCGCTTCGGCCTCCTCTACCAGTCCTCCACCCAGGACTTCGCCTACTCCTACGAACGCGCCGCCATGGGCCGGGCCTTCGTCACCAAGCTCTGGAACGCAACCCGCTTTATCTTGAACTATCCGGAGGCCGAAACATCCGGAGATATGTCCGTTTCGGACTGTTGGATCATCTCGGAGTTCAACCGCACGGCGCGGGAGTACGACCGGCTGTTGGAGGAGTGCGAGTTTTCCGAGGCGATGCGCCTGATCTACGGCTTCGCCTGGAACCAGTTCGCCGACTGGTACATCGAGATAGCCAAGGCCGCGCCGTCTCCCGCGACCCCGCGCGTCTTGCGGGAGGTCTTCCTCGGCACCCTCAAGCTACTCCACCCGGTCATGCCGTTCGTCACGGAGGAGATGGCAAACATCATGGGCGAGGACGGGCCGCTCGCCCGCGGGGAGTTTCCGGCGTACGATCCTTCCCTGGAGGACGCGGAGGCGGACGCGCTCCTGGGCCGTACCAGGCGCGCGGTCTCGGCCGTGCGTTCGTTCCGGGCGGAGTCGAAGGTCGAGGGGGAGCTTGCGGGGCGGGTGGTCGGGGAGGTGGACCCGGAGGTCTTCTCCAGCCTCTCCGGCGTGAAGTTCGTCGCGTCGATGGACGGTGATGCCACGGCGACGTTGCCGGCGGGGGACGTCGTGGTGGAGCTCTCGCTCAGCGAGGAGATGCGGCGGGGCGAGATCGAACGCCTGCGCAAGGAGATCTCACGTGTCGAGGGCGAGGTGAAGCGCGCGGAGGGCAAACTCTCGAACGCGAAGTTCGTCGAGCGGGCCCCGGCCGCCGTCGTCGCCACCGAGCGCGAGAAGCTGGCGTCTAACGGCCGGATGCTCGGGACGCTGAACTCCCGCCTGGAAGGCTACCTCTAGCTCCAAGTTGGCCCAGACTTCCCCCTTCGCCTCCATCCGCGCCGAGCTCGACCGCCGCAGGCGCGTCACCATGGGCCTCGAACGCGTGGAGCGCCTCCTCTCGCTCCTGGGAGACCCGCAGGAAAAGATCCGGGTCGTCCAGGTCGTCGGCACGAACGGCAAGGGCACTACCGCGGTTGCCCTGGCCGCCGCGCTCTCGCGGGCGGGCCAACCGGCCGGGGTCTACCTCTCCCCGCACGTCCTCTCGTACACAGAGCGCGTCATGCTGGGAGGTCAGTTCGTCTCCGAGAGACGTTTCGCCCGCGCGATGGGGGAGGCCATCGAGGCCGCGGATCGGCACGGTGTTGCGGCCTCCCAGTTCGAGCTGCTCACGGCCGGGGCGATAAAGCTCTTCGCTGACGAAGGGCTCTCCTGGGCCGTCATGGAGGCGGGCCTCGGCGCCCGCCACGACGCCACCACGGCCGCCCGGCCGGAGGCCGTGGTGCTCACCAACGTCGGCCTCGACCACGCCGAGTACCTGGGAGAGACGGTCGGGGAGGTCTCCCACGAGAAGCTCGCCAGCGTCTCGCCGAATTCCGTGTTGATCCTTGGAACAGACGATCCTGTGGTGCGCGGGATCGCGGCGCGGCGGTGCGCCGAGGTCGGCGCCCGACTCGTCGAGGCCCCGCCCGAGAAGGTGGAACACCCGTCCCTGGAATTGCCGCCCTTCGTACTTCGGGATGCCGTGCTTGGGGTGCGGGCCGCCGAGGAGTTGCTGGGGGAAAAGCTCGCAATCGCGGCGAGGGAACGGGCGATCCGGGCTGTCGTCGGGGCGTTGCCGGGGCGGTTCGAGGCCCACGAGGTGGACGGTGTGCCGGTGGTGGTGGACGGGGGACACAACGCTTCCGGGATCGAGGCCGCGTTGGAGGCGATGGGGGCAGTCTACGGTGGGAGGCCGCTCGCGGTGGTCTTTGGCGTCTTGCGGGACAAGGATGCTCGCAGTATGCTTACCGCCTTGACCGCGGCGGCCCGTACGGTCGTGCTGACCCGCCCGGAGGGTGAGAGGGCGGCGGGTCCTGCCGGGGTCTTGCAGGAGCATCAGGACACGGAGGGGAGAGAGACGCTGACAGAGGAGGACCCCGTAAAGGCCGTCGAGGTCGCGCTTCAGAGTGCCGGCGTAGACGGCGGAGTCGTGCTCGTGCTTGGCTCCTTTCAGACGGCGGCGCCGGTCCTGCGGTGGCTCCGTGACTAGCGGGGGGATCTGGCGTCTCGTGGGCCTGTTGCTCGTTGTGGCCGCGGTGTGTTTTGTGCTTGGTTACGTCGTAATGGTAAGGTTTATCTCATGATTCCGGCCCCGATCTCGCTGCTATTGCAGGACTCCGACCCGTTCCAGATCATCTCCAACTTTCTGGACAGCCCGATCTTGAGGATCTCGGGCCAGCTCATCGTGCTCCTGTTCGTCGTGCTGTGGATAGCCCTCGTCTACTGGACGTACACGGACGCCGGGCGGCGCGGCGCCACCAGCGTGCTGTGGGGGATCGTGGCGGTCATATTCCCGTACATCGGGACCTTGATCTACCTGATAGTCCGCCCCCCCGAATATCTGGACGAGTCGCGCGAGCGCGAGCTGGAGACGGCGGTTCTCGAGCGGGAGTTGCGCAACAGCATCCTGCTGTGCCCGAACTGCCGCAACCTGGTGGAGAAGGAGTACCTGATCTGCCCCACCTGCGCCTGGGAGCTGAAGAAGCCGTGCATCAACTGCGACCGGCCGCTCAACCAGGAGTGGGGCCTGTGCCCGTTCTGCGGCACCGACCAGCGCAGCGGCAAGAAAATGACCTGGTAGATTTCGGCAATTAACCCTAGAAGGAGATAACCGTGGAAGAGACCCTGGTACTGGTCAAGGGGGACGGCGTGCGCCGCCGCCTCGTCGGTGAGATCATCCGCCGCATCGAGGCCAAGAGCCTGGACATCGACGCGATGAAGCTCATGGACGTCAGCCGCGAGCTCGCGGAAGAACACTACGCCGAGCACCGCGAGAAGCCGTTCTTCGAGGAGCTCGTCGGGTTCATAACCTCCACCCCCGTCGTCGCCATGCGCATAAAGGGCGAGAGTGCTATCAAGGTGATGCGTACGCTCATGGGCTCCACGAACCCGGCCGAGGCCGCACCGGGCACGATCCGGGGCGACCTAGCCCTCTCCTTGCCTGACAACCTCGTCCACGGCTCGGACTCCCCCGAGAGCGCCCAGCGGGAGCTCGGCCTCTTCTTCGGCCAGTAGACCGGCAGACCCCCGGCTTGCGTTTCGTCCTCGCCTCCGAGTCAGCCCGCCGCGTGGACCTGCTCCGCGCGGCCGGCTACGACTTCGAGGCGAGGCGCAGCGGCTTCCAGGAGGTGACGCTCGACGACCCGAAGGAGACCGCCGAGACGAACGCCCGCGGCAAGGCCCTGGCCGTCGCGGAGACCACCGACGGCGTCGTCCTCGCGGCCGACACGGTCGTCTACCTGCCGGACGGGCCCGCCGCCGGGCGCGTCCTCGGCCAGGCCGGGGACGGGGAAGAAGTCCGGCGGATGCTCCTCTCTCTGCGGGGGAGACCGCACGAAGTCTACTCCGGCGTCGCGGTGGCGCGGGGCGAGAGCCTCGTCGTCGGAAGCGCCGTGACACAGGTGCGGATGCGGGACGTCGGGGATGGGGAGGTCGAGTCTTACGTGCGTCTGGGCGAAGGGGTCGGGAAGGCCGGCGGGTACGCCATCCAGGGCCGGGCTGGGGCATTTATCGAGTGGATCGGGGGCGACTACACCAACGTCGTCGGCCTCCCCCTCGCGATGACCGGCCGGATGCTCGCCCGCTTCGGCGTCCTGCAGCCCTGAAATGGAGGCAACAGGCATTGAGGTTCTAAGCTTGCCCTACAGCATCACTTAGCTCCGGCTTGCTCAGCGGCCTCGGTTTTGGGTGTCTTTCGCCCTGCTTTGAGCGACTTCATCCCCCTTTTGCTCCTCAATGCGCGCGGCAAGCAGTGTTTAGCAGGTCGTTTCGCATAAGTGATGCTGTAGGGGTTGTTCTGCGAACTTCGCGCGGTCTGGGTTCTCCCTAAGTGCGTCCCCAGG
>JALZNL010000681.1 GCA_030857715.1 Actinomycetota bacterium
TACGTCCTCACAAAAACAGCCAAACTCCAGAAAGCGGCCCCCGAAGGGGCCGCTTCGCCTCGAACGCTTCGCTGCCTTAGGTGTTGCTGCCACGCCTGTTGCGGCGCCTGCGCCGACGGCGCCTCTTGCCCCCACCGGAGTTGCCGCTCTTGCTGCCGTCCCGAGCGCTGGTCTGTGCCGGGGCCATCTGCGTGAACTTCGCCATCTTCTTCGCCTCCTGGGTCATGGTACTCCATCAACCTTACGAACCCTATGATGCCGCCCGGACGTTGGGCTGCCATTAGAGCCGGGTTAGGGTCCTCTCCTTCGCGGAGGCATGAGAGGACCCTAATGCTCGCTACCCGGCCCGCCCGAACTCGGCGCGTCTAGAACGCGACCTGACCGCCGCCCGCTCCGCATCCCGGCCCTTACCCGTGGGCCTGACCGGGGGGCGCGAGCTTGGAGGGGCTCTGGGCGCCCGTGTTACGCGAAGTAGCTAGAGGGGGGCTAGCGAGGGTAACGCATCTTGCGGGCCTGAGCTTCTTCGGCGTCGTCGTCGGCCTTGCGCATGGCGTTAGGGGCGCTCGTTCTTATCTCCTTCCGCGCCGCGGAGAATCCGGCTTCGTCTCCGCGCTCACGGCCGGTCCTTCTCTTCACTAGTCTTCGTGTGGTGCGTGAGTCTCGGTCCAAAAAAGGGACCGCTTGGACGCCCGGAGAAGTCCGACGCCAGAGCATCGCGGCCGGCTTTCGGGAGATCACGAAAGGATCCTCAGAAGGGAGATGATCGCCGCCGCGCCGAGGACGAAGAACCCGACCGCCGCCGCCCTGGCGAGCGCTCTGTCCCCGTCGAGCACCCCCCGGACGTAGTACCGCGCGAAGCCCGCCGTGCAGAGGAGCGCCGCCGCGAAGAGGAGAGCGTCCCACGTCCTGGCGCTCACGCCCTTCCCTTCTTGGGGCGTCTCTCGTCGTCTTCCGGCCTGCTGGGGTGATTGCGCCGCCACGCCTCCTTGAGCTCGTCGGACCTGCGCTCGTCCTCCTCTCGCCGGCGCTCGGCGTCCTCCCTCTCGCGCCTGTCGCGTTCTTCGTCCCGGCGGTCCGTCACGACGCTCCTCCTTTGCTCCGCTTGCCGGCCAGGGCCACTATCGACGGGAGACAACCGCCGTCGGGCAGTCTACTCGTCGCTTATGGGATCATATACGGCCGTGTAGCCGGGGTGGTGGCTCGGCCTGTCCTGGAAGCGTCGCCCGGCGCCTTCGTGCTCCCGTTGGGTCCGAGTACTCTATCCTGCTCGGCGGACGGGCTGCTACAAGCCAGACTTTACACGGCAGAGGTCGCCCGTTAGAAACCGGCTTCGCCCGCCGCCTCCACTCACTTGCAATCGGGTTGGCGGATGCTAGGATTCTAGGGCCTTTTTCGGGCCCGTAGCTCAGTTGGGAGAGCGCCGCCCTCGCATGGCGGAGGCCACGAGTTCGAGTCTCGTCGGGTCCACTCCGATCCACCGCACCGTTCCGGGAAAGGACGCGGCGAGGAGAGGTCGGCGGGCACCACCGGGAGCGAGGCGCGTTTGGGATCCGACCCGAGAAGACTCGACAGGGAGGACCTGGAAGCCCTGCGTCAGGAGTTCGCCCTCGGCCACCGCGGCGACGACCTCGACGACGACCTCCACCAGGTCCGCCGTGGCGCGAGGCTCGGCATAGACCTCGAAGACTGGGCGAACACCCGCAAGGTACCCCTCGTCTACGCGAGAGCCCTGCGCCGGTTTATAGAGCAGGGCTGAAGAAGAGGTTTCAGGCTACAGGTGTCAGGTTTCAGAGATGGTGGAGAAGGCCAACGCGATCATGTCACTCCGCAACCGAACCAGCGTGCGACTTCGGACTTCAGGTAGCGTCCCGCGCCCCTGATGCCTGTAGCCTGATGCCTGACAGCGGTGCTCATAAGGATCGATCCTGCGTTCGGTAGCCGCAGTGTGAAAACCACCCCGCCACGTCTTCGAGCGTGACGGCCGCCAGCGCTTTGGAGATGGCCTCATCCAACGCCTCGCGGGTACGCGCCCCTGCCTTCCTCACGATGTTCTTTATCTTGCTGAACGCCTCT
>JALZNL010000682.1 GCA_030857715.1 Actinomycetota bacterium
GGCGATGCCGCTCCTGACGGAGGCGGTGCCAAACACGGAGATCCACAACGGGCTCGCGCTTCAGATGATCGACGAGGTCCGCCACTCGACGATCCAGATGAACCTCAAGCGCGAGTACATGAAGAACTACATCGACCCGGCAGGGTTCGACATCACCGAGAAGGCGTTCTCCAACAACTACGCCGGCACCATCGGCCGTCAGTTCGGCGAGGGCTTCATCACGGGTGATGCGATCACCGCCTGCAACATCTACCTCCAGGTCGTCGCCGAGACCGCCTTTACGAACACCCTGTTCGTGGCGATGCCGTCCGAGGCCGCCGCCAACGGCGACTACCTGTTGCCGACGGTGTTCCTCTCGGTCCAGTCCGACGAGTCGCGGCACATGAACAACGGGTACGGGACGTTGCTCATGGCGCTCGCCAACGACGAGAACAAGGACCTGTTGGAGCGAGACCTGATCTACTCGCTCTGGAACCAGCACGCCGTCGTCGACGCCGCCATCGGCGTGTTTATCGAGTACGGCACCAAGGACCGCCGCAAGGACCGCGAGTCCTACGCGGAGATGTGGCGCCGCTGGTACTACGATGACTACTATCGCAGCTACCTGGTCCCGCTCGAGAAGTACGGCCTCAAGGTTCCCCACGAAGTTGTCGAGGAGGGCTGGAACCGGATCTGGAACAAGGGCTACGTGCATAAGGTGGCCCAGTTCTTCGCCACCGGCTGGCCGGTCAACTACTGGCGCATCGACCCGATGACCGAGGAAGACTTCGAGTGGTTCGAGCACAAGTATCCGGGCTGGTACGACGAGCACGGCAAATGGTGGGAGCACTACAGCTCTCTCTCCGAGCCTAACGGCCACAAGCCGATAGCCTTCGAGGACACCGGCTACGTGTACCCGCACCGCTGCTGGAGCTGCATGGTCCCGTGCCTGATCCGCGAGGATACGGTCATGGACTACGTTGACGGCCAGTGGAGGACCTACTGCCACGAGTACTGCCACTGGACGGACACGGTCGCCTTCCGTGATACCTATAAGGGCCGTCCAACGCCCGCCATGGGCAAGATGACCGGCAAGCGCGAGTGGGAGACCCTCTACCACGGCTGGGACCTCGCCGACATCCAGAGAGACCTCGGCTACGTCCGGGACGACGGCAAGACCCTGGTCCCCCAGCCCCACGTCCTCTTCGACGAGAAGAAGATGTGGACCACCGAAAACACGAAGGGCATCGAGTTCCAGAGCCCGAACATCCTGCTCAACCAGATGTCCGACGAAGAGCGCGAGAAGCACATGGAGGAGTACAGGGCGGGCTTCACCATAAACACCAGCTACTAACTGTCCCCGACATCGGAAAGGCGAGCGGCCGGGAAACCCGGCCGCTCTCTCTTTGCGCCACGACCTCCGACGGACGATTCCAACGTTGCAGGAACGGCGCGGGCTTCTTTGACCGGCCCGTTTCGCGTGTGTAGGATCCTGCCCGGAAAGGAAATCGCAGGAACGAGCGGTTCAAGAGGTAGGGGTCCGGTCGATTACCATTTCTGGGAGCCTGCACGATGCTAGAGAAGGTCCTGGTCGCCAACCGCGGGGAGATCGCCATCCGGGCCTTCCGGGCGGCCTACGAGCTCGGCATCCGCACGGTCGCCGTCTACACCCCGGAGGACAGGAGCTCCCTGCACCGCCAGAAGGCGGACGAGGCGTACGAGATCGGCGAGGCGGGCCACCCGGTGCGCGCCTACCTCGACGCCGGGACGCTCGTGGGTTCCGCGAAGCGGGTCGGGGCCGACGCGGTCTACCCCGGCTACGGCTTTCTCTCCGAGAGTCCGGCTTTCTCCCTGGCCTGCCGGGAGGCGGGCCTGGTGTTCGTCGGCCCGCCTCCAGAGGTACTCTCCCTGACCGGGGACAAGATGCGCGCCCGCAAGGCCGCCGAGGAAGCGGGCGTCCGGGTGCTACGGGCCTCGGAGGCCGTCGCTGGGCCCGAGGAAGCCCTGGCCGCGGCCGAGAGGATAGGCTACCCGGTCTTCGTGAAGGCCGCCGGCGGTGGCGGCGGCAGGGGCCTCAGGCGTGTCGAACGCTCC
>JALZNL010000133.1 GCA_030857715.1 Actinomycetota bacterium
CCTCGGCGATCTCCTCGGCCAAACCTTCGACGATGGCGGTCTTGCCGACGCCGGGTTCGCCGATGATGACGGGGTTGTTCTTGGTGCGGCGGACGAGGATCTGCATGATGCGCGCGATCTCGTCGCTCCGCCCGATAACCGGGTCGAGCTTCTCCTCCTCCGCATAAGCCGTGAGGTTCCGCCCGTACTGGTCGAGCTGGCGGGTCTTGGGCCGCTTGGCCTCGACCCCGCCGCGACCGCCGGCCGCCGCCTCACCGCTGCCACCGCTCCTGCTCCTGCCGCGACCGCCGCCGAGACGCCTGACGACCTCGCGCCTGACCTTGTCCGGGTCGACGTCGAGGTTCGAGAGCACGCGCGCCGCGACACCCTCGGACTCGCGCACCAGGCCGAGCAAAATGTGCTCGGTGCCGATGTAGTTGTGGCCGAGCTGCAGCGCCTCGCGAAGCGCCAACTCCAGCACCTTCTTCGAGCGCGGGGTGAACGGCGCCTGGGCACCGGTTCCCTCTTCGCCGTAGCCGACGATGCTCTCGACCTGCTCGCGCACCTCATCAAGGGTGACGTTCAGGGAAGAGAGCGCCTGGGCGGCCACGCCCTCGTCCTCGCGAAGGAGGCCGAGGAGCAGGTGCTCGGTGCCGATGTAGTTATGGTTGAAGTGACGGGCCTCGTCCTGCGCGAGCACCACGACCTTACGGGCCCGCTCCGTGAATCGTTCGAACATCAGCGGGATCCTCCTCCGCTTTGAGGGTCCTTCACGGCGTAGGGAATACAGACGGTTTGGTCTTGTATACGACGGTCTGAGATTTCCAGATTACACATCTCTAAAATTCGCCTTTCAAAATGACTTTCTCCTCTTGCCGGCCTCCGCCCCCAGAGTATACAGGCGATGCCCCGGTAATTCGGAAGCCGAACGTACTTTACGCTCCTAGCGCTATCCCTGGTGTCGTGCAGTTTCCAACCATCCTTCCATCGCGCCCTCTAGAGCTTACTCCCGCCACCCTTCCCCCGTCGTGTCCCGGCTCACAGAGGGTTCTTTGTGGGTTTCGGGCTTGAGGCATCAGGTCTGGTGGGCGGCATGGTCCTAGCTTATGCGGAGAACCTCTGGCGCACTTCCTCGGTAGGGAGGCCGGCTACGAAGGGGCCGGCCTTCGGGCCGCTGGTCTTCCCGAGCAGGACCTTGTAGACGGCGGCGAAGGCCCGCTTCGGCTTCAGCCCGCGGCCGACGGCCGTGGAGTAGAGAAGGTCCTGGATCTCATCCCCGTCCATCTCCGGCCCGAGCTTCGCCGAGAGGTCCGCCAGGTACTCGCGCTGTTCTTCGTCGAGCCCGGCGGCGACCTGCCGCGACTCTTCCGGGTCCAGAAGCCCTATCCGCATCGACTCCGGCGCCCAGTCCGAGGCCCAGTTTCGGGCGTAGGAGAGGTCCTGGGCGAGGCGCTCGGGTTCGCGGGCCGCGTCCTCGTAGCCGCCGCGCCGGAGCATGGCCGCCGCGACATCGACGTCCTTGCAGACGGTCTGGGAGACGAGCGCGAGGTGGTTGAAGGGCACCTCGCTCCTCCCGGTCTCCGCGTTGAACTCGTCCATGAAGCGGGGGAAGCCTTCGCCGAGGTCCAGTTCCAGGGCGCGGGCCGGGTCGCGTCCGAGCATCATCCGACGCAGGGCGTCGGGGGGCATGATCCCGAGCAGGTCCTTCGGCAGCAGGACTACG
Source organism: Actinomycetota bacterium (assembly GCA_030857715.1). The sequence goes on from JALZNL010000133.1 coordinate 1,703, forward strand.
CCCTTCGAGGAGCTCATGGCGCCCTGGCCCTTGATGGAGATCCACTCGTACTCGTAGCGGCCCGGGATAGGGTAGTGGAAGACCTCGCGGGACATCCTATCCGCCGTGTCGGTAGACCCCCCCCGACTGGTGTGGTCCTTGCCGAACGGCTCGAACGTAACACCCAAAGCCTTCCACCTGGCCGCGAGCTCCACCCGCCACCCGAGCTTGCCCTCGCCCTTGGAGTAGTCCGCCGCCTCCTCGAAGCCGTCCTCGTCGGCGAAGACGACGCTGTGCTCTTCCGGCAAGTGCTCCAGAACCCTGGCCCCGGTCAGTTGTCCCGAGGTCCTGCGCGGCAGGTACGGCGACCATTGCCCCGGCATCCGGCGTCCGCTCGCTTCTTGAAGGATGTTGCGGAGCTCGTCGGTGTGCTCGATGGCTTCGCGCGTGACATCCGTGTAGACGCCGCCCTCGTAGAGCTCGTGTGAGCGGAGGACCTCGATGTCCATGCCCATCTCGTGGAGGGCCTCCTCGAAGGGTACGAGGAAGTGCTCGGCGTAGGAGGCGTGGCAGCCCTCCGGGTCGGGGACGCGGGAGAGGCTCTGGCCGAAAAACTCCTCGAAGCTCTCAGGGATGCCGGGGGCGACCTTGCGCAGCGGGTCTATGGTGTCCGCGTGGAAGACGAAGCGGACCTCCTCGCCCCGGGTTCTGAGGGCGTCTGCCACGGCCTCGGCGACGAGGACCTCGCGCAGGTTGTGTATGTTGCCAGAGGGGCTGATGCCGGTGACCACCACGTGCGGGCCTTTGCCCAGCCTGTCGGCCACCTTCTCGGCCCAGAGGGGTACGGGGATGCCGGTATCGCCCATGCGTCGCTCCACTCGCGATAGCTTACGAAAAATTCGGAGGGCGGCCCAGGAAGGAGTTAGCTCGCCACCTCGACGTTGACGATCTCGTACTCCGTGGCACCGCGCGGGGTGGAGACCATCACCTTCTCTCCCACCTTACGTTTCAGCACCGCGCGGCCTACGGGCGAGGCGTGGGAGAGCTTGCCGCTCCCCGGGTCCGACTCGTTGGCGCCCACGATCTGGAAGGTGCGCTCCTGGCCACCGTCCACCACCCGCAACGTGACGCGCGTCCCGAGGTCCACCGCGTCGGTGCCGACCTGGGAGGTGTCCACGACCTTCGCGTTGCGGACGCGGCGTTGGATCTCGCTGATCCTGCGCTCCAGAAGCCCCTGCTCGGCCTTCGCGTCGTCGTACTCGGAGTTCTCGGAGATGTCCCCGAACTCCCGCGCCTGCCGGATGCGGTCCGCGATCTCCTTGCGCCGGACATCCGTGAGGTGAGAGAACTCCTTCTGAAGCTTCTCCAAACCCTCCGGGGTAACGAGTTCCTGGTTCCTGTCAGTCATGAGCCGCGAGATTATACGGGCGGGCTAGAAGGGTGTCAATGAAAAGGTTTCAGGCTTCAGGCATCAGGTTTCAGGTACCTGCATTCGTGTCTCTCATGGGCTCCTGTCGCAACCCCTTCACGCCTAACTACAGCAGATGCAACGAGCTTACTCTAAAGAGAAGGCCGGACGGTGGTACCGTTGAACGTGGCAGCACTCGTCATCTTTGTCTCCCTCCTCGCCCTGGCCGCAGCGCTGTAAATCCTCGGCCTGTTCCGCTTAACCACCTACCTGAGCGGTCTGCTGAAAAGATGGCCACCAACCGACTCTTCCTAAAACCTCAAAACCTATTTATTCATCTCGTACAAAATCCGGAGGCCCTTCAGCGTCAGGTCCGGGTCGAATTCCTGGATCTCCTCGCAGTACGGCACCACGGCTCCGGCAGGGCCGCCGGTGGCTACCACGCGCACTCTTTCGGCGTCCATCTCTTCGCGGCTGCGCCGGATCAGGGCGTCCAGGGCGCCGGCGTAGCCGTAGATGAAGCCGCTCCTCAGGGAGTCGGGGGTGTTGGTCGCGATAACTTTCCGCGGCTCCTGTTCGAGGTCCACGCTCGGGAGCTTGGCGGTACGGGCGACGAGGGCTTCGAGGGAGACGTTGAGGCCGGTGAGGATGGCGCCGCCGAGGTAGTTGCTCTCGCCATCCACGGCCTCGACGGTGGTGGCCGTCCCGATGTCCACGATGATCGCGGGGAATCCGTAGTGCCTGCCCGTCGCCACGGCGTTCACGATCCTGTCGGCCCCGACCGCCCCGGGGTCGTCGTAGCGGTTGGTGAGGCCAGTCTTCATCCCGGGCGTCACGCCGTAGAACGGGACGTCGAAGAACTCGGCCGCGAGGTCCGTGTACGAGCGGGTCAGCGCGGGCACGACGGTGGAGACGATCATGGCGTCGACCTGTCGGAGCCTGAGCCCCCGCAGCTCCAGCAGGGCCGAGAAGACGACCGCAAGCTCGTCGGCGGTCCGGTGCGCCTCGGTGGCGATCCGCCACTGCCCCAGCGTCTCCTCCCCGTCGAAGAGACCCAGCACCGTCTGCGTGTTCCCGATGTCCACCGCCATCAACACCCTACACGCCCTCCCCGAAATCCCGTATCCCCGTCCCGTCGGCGGACGCCAGCAGACTTCTTGCCGCGCCACGGCCCGGAATATACAGGCCCGGGTCGAGGTCTGCGAGGCCCCTCAGGTTGAAGGCGCGGCATATCCCCCGGTGCGGCACCCCGAGCTCCGGTGTCTCCACGACCTCATCACCGAAGAGCAGCACGTCGACGTCCACCGTGCGGGGCGCCTTCTCTCCCTTGCGCTCCCGCCCGAGAGCCGCCTCCACACCCTGGCAGTAGCGTAGGAGCTCGACCGCCGGTATCCCGCACTCCAGTTCGACGACGCAGTTCAGGTAATCCGGCTGGTGCCCCTGGACCTCGACCGGGGACGTCTCGTAGACCTTCGACACGCCCCGAAACTCCATCGAAGGCTCCCTGCCGAGCGCGTCGACGGCGGCCCGCAGGTATCCCAGGCGGTCCCCCAGGTTGCTGCCCAGGCTCAAGAAAGCGCGGGTCACCTGCGGAAGGTGGCCGATACGGAGACTAACAGCAGGTGCTCCATGCCGATGTAGTCGTGCCGGAGACGATGGGACTCTTCCCAGGCCAGCACGACCACCCTGCGAGCCCGTTCGGTGAACCGCTCGAACATCTCCGCCAGACCTCCTCCGCGCCCCCACGACGGGTTCAGTCTAACCCGTTACGGAACACCCCAAAGGTTTCAGGCCGACCGGATCGCCTCGGCGACGGCGAGCGCCTCCCGGTTGGCCCTGACGTCGTGGACCCGGAAGAGGGTCGCGCCCCGCTCGTAGCCGAGGACCGTGGTAGCTACCGTGCCGAAGACTCGGTCCTTCGCCTCCTCCGCGCCGGTGATGCTGCCGATGAACTTCTTGCGCGACGCCCCGACCAGGACAGGAAAGCCGAGGTCCACGATGGCGCCCAGGTGCCGGAGCAGCGCGAGGTTGTGCCCAGGGGTCTTGCCAAAACCGATCCCGGGGTCCAGGACAACGTTCTCCGCGTCTACACCGGCCGCATTCGCGTGGTCGGCCCGCTGCGCGAGGAAGTCCCGCACTTCGCGCACCACATCGCCGTAGCTGGGCTCCCTCTGCATGGTCTTCGGCTCTCCGAGCATGTGCATCAGGACTACGGGGCAGCCGGCGTCGGCCACGAGCGCGGCCATGCGCGGGTCGCCCCGTAGCGCGGTCACGTCGTTGACGATGCGGGCGCCGGCATCGAGGGCGGCTTCCGCCGTCCGGGCGCGGTAGGTGTCAACGGAGACGAGGGCCTCGGGGCAGGCTTCCAGGAACTTCTGCACGACCGGGACGACGCGGCGTCGCTCCTCTTCTTCCGGGACCCGGTCGGAGCCGGGGCGGGTGGACTCGCCGCCGACGTCTACGACGAGGGCGCCCTCGTCGAGCAGGACCTCCGCGCGGCGGGCGGCGGCTTCGGGGTCAAAAAAGTCGCCGCCGTCGGAGAAGGAGTCCGAGGTTACGTTCAGGATGCCGAAAAGGACGGGGCCGGGACCCTGTAGCGGGTTCCCGGCCCTCGTCCGTCGTCGCGCCGCGGGTTCGCGGTTCACGTTAGTCCAGGAAGCGGTTCCGTTGGCGGCCATCGGCGTCCGGGATGGCGCCGTTGGGGGAGACGTTGTCCACGGCGTACTCCTCGACGAGGCGCATCAGGTGCTTGGCGTCCACGGTCTCGTACTCGATCAGGTCGGCCGAGAGCTTGTTGACCAGCTCGCGGTTGCGGATCAGGAGGTCTTCAGCCGTGTCGTAGGACTCGTCCACGATGCGCCGGATCTCCTTGTCTATCTGGAAGGCGATCTCGTCGGAGTAGTCCGGCTGGTTGTTGAAGTCGCGGCCCATAAAGACCTGGCCCTGCTGGTGACCCAATGCCATCGGGCCGAGCTTCTCGCTCATGCCGTACCTCGTGACCATCTGGCGGGCGGTCTGCGTTACGCGCTCGAGGTCGTTGGAGGCGCCGGTCGTGATCTCATCGAAGGTCACCCTCTCGGCCGCCCGGCCGCCGAGCATCATCGCGAGCTGGGCCATGAGCTCGCCGCGGCTCATCATGAAACGGTCCTCCGTGGGCAGGCTCATGGTGACGCCGAGCGCCTGGCCGCGCGGGATGATGGAGATCTTATGCACCGGGTCGGCCTTGGGCAGTAGCGCGCCGACGACGGCGTGCCCGGCCTCGTGGTAGGCCGTGATCTCTTTCTCCTTGTTGGAGATGAGTCTGGTCTTCCGCTCGGGGCCAGCGATGACCCTGTCTATGGCCTCTTCCATCTCGGCCATCTCAACCTGGTCCTTGTCGTGACGGGCCGCGAGCAGCGCCGCCTCGTTGACGAGGTTCGCGAGGTCGGCGCCGGTGAAGCCGGGGGTGCCTCTGGCGAGCGTGCCGATCTCGATGTCCGGGCCGAGCGGCTTGCCGCGGGTGTGGACGCTAAGGATCTTCTCCCGCCCCGGAAGGTCGGGCCTGTCCACCACGATCTGGCGGTCGAAACGCCCCGGCCGGAGGAGCGCCGGATCGAGGATGTCCGACCGGTTCGTCGCCGCGAGCATGATGATCCCGCTCTTGGAATCGAACCCGTCCATCTCGACGAGCAACTGGTTCAAGGTCTGCTCGCGCTCGTCGTGCCCGCCGCCCATGCCG
>JALZNL010000683.1 GCA_030857715.1 Actinomycetota bacterium
TGCTGGACGAAGCTGCCCCTTTCGGCATTCCAGCCCTTCTCCATGATCTCCTCGTAGATCTTGTCGCGCTCGGCCACCCAGCGTCCCTCCCCCCCGTTCCCCGAGGGCAGGCCGCGCTGGCGCGAGATCCTGACCGCCCGCTCCAGCGCCACCCAGCTCATCACCTTGGAGGAGACGAAGTGCCGCCGTCCCCCGCGGACCTCCCAGATACCCTCGTCGGGCAGGTGCCAGTTCTCCCCGAGCCAGTCGAGGATGCGGCGGAGGTTCTTCCAGAGGTCGTAGTCGAGGGGGGCGCCGTGCTTGTTGTAGAGGTAGGCGGCGTCCAGGATCGCCCCATACAGATCGAGCTGGAGCTGGTCGTAGGCCGCGTTGCCGAGGCGCACCGGGCTGGAGCCCATGTACCCCGAGAGGTGGTGCAGTTCCTCTTCCTCTATTTTCGCGCGGCCGTCGATGCCGTAGAGGGGTTGGAGGAGGCCGTCGACGTCCGCGGCGCAGCGGTCGCGGAGCCAGCCCATAAAGCGGCTCGCCTCCTGGTCGAAGCCGATGGAGATGAGGGCGTAGAGCGTGAAGGCCGAGTCCCTGAGCCACGCGTAGCGGTAGTCCCAGTTGCGGCCACCGCCAATCCTCTCGGGCAATCCCATCGTCGGGGCGGCGACGAGGGCGCCGGTCGGGTCGTAGACCATCAGCTTCAGGACGAGGGCGGAGCGGTGGACAGACTCGCGCCAGCGCCCGGAGTAGGTGCTGCCCGAGATCCAACGCCGCCAGTACCCGAGCGTCGCGTGCAGGCTCTCCTCGAACTCTTCCCGCCCGAATACGGGCCCGGGCCCCTCCCCCTCCTCGACCTCATCGAGCACGAACGTGGCCCGCCCGCCCTCGGCCAGCCTGAACCGGGCCCGGGCGGCGTCCTTGGGCCCCTTCTCAAGCGGCACGCTCGAGGAGAGCCCCAGAGACGAGTACGACGCGCTCGCGGAGGCGAAGACGGCGCCCGACTTGGTGGTTGAGAGGTGGTGGCCGCCGCGGGCGTAGTCGAAAGCGGGCCGGCACTCCACCTCGAATTCCATAGACCCGCGCACGGTCCTGACGTGGCGCACCAGCCGGGGGCGGTCCCCCGGTCGGGAGAGGATCGGCATGAAGTCGATCACCTCCGCCATTCCCTGCCGCGAGAGGAACCTCGTCAGCAGCACGTTCGAGTCAGGCAGGTAGAGTTGCTGGCTGCGCTCGTACTCCACGGGCCTGAGCCGGAAGTGTCCGCCCTTCTCGTCGTCGAGGATAGAGCAGAACACGCTCGGGGAGTCGAAAGCCGGCAAGCACAGCCAGTCGATGGTCCCGTCCATCCCGACGAGCGCCGCCGTGTGCAGGTTGCCGATGACCCCGTGGTCCTCTATAGGTAAATAGCCCATGAAGGCTTCAGATTACAGGTTCCAGGCTCCAGGGGAAACCTGTAGGCCAGACGAATAATCTCCCGCCGCCGAGGTATCGTCAAGAGTTGTGGATCGGCTTCTCCGGTCACGCGGCTACCTTCTCCTCAGTTCCTTCTACCAGCTCTCCGTTTGTGAACTCGGCTCCGGCTCTGACCAACGCCACCAGGTGAGATCCGGTTAGCTTTCTCCACCTCCCTTCCGCGGCCTCCATCAGCTTGAAGATCATCGCCAAACCCGCCTGCCGCGAGCCCGGACCCTTCGTTATGTCCGTCCTCGCTCTTACCGGAGCGAAAACAGACTCTATCGGGTTGGTCGTGCGCAGGTGGCGCCAGTGTTGGGCGGGGTAGTCGTAGAAGCTCAAGAGGGCCTCTTTGTCTTCTACGATCTTGGCGACGGCCCTGGGCCACTTCGCCGAAAACTCGGAGGCGAACGCCTCGATGGCTCGCCCGGCATGCGCCTTGTCCTCGGCCTCGGTGATCTCCTTGATCGCCGCCTTCGCCCTGGGGTGGACGCTCTTGGGCATGGAGTCGAGCACGTTCGCGGTTTTGTGGACCCAGTCCCTTTGGCACCGAGTCTCGGCAAAGACGTCGCGGATCGCACTCCAGAAACCAAGAGCTCCGTCTCCCACCGCTAGCTCCGGTGCTCTCATCC
>JALZNL010000684.1 GCA_030857715.1 Actinomycetota bacterium
CACGGGAACTGCTCCGGCAAGCACGCCGGGATGCTCGCCGTCTGCGCCCACAAGGGCCTCGACACCGGCGGCTACCGCAACCCCGAACATCCCCTCCAGCGCCGGATACTGGAGCTGGTCGCGGAGGTCTGCGGCCTCCGCGACGATGAGGCGCTGGTGGCCGGTGACGACTGCGGCGTCCCCGCCTTCGCGCTCCCCCTGAGGAGCCTCGCCACCGGCTTCGCCCGGCTCGCGACGGGCGAGGGACTCTCCGACGAGGTCGCCGGTGCCGCGGAGAGGCTCCGGCGCGCGATGCGGGCGCATCCGTTCATGGTCGCGGGAACGGGGCGGTTCGACACGGAGGTCATGGGGGCGACGGACCTCGTGTGCAAAAGCGGGGCCGAAGGCGTCTTCGCCGCCGGCAGCACCCGGGGATGGGGGCTTGCGGTCAAGATCTCCGACGGCGGCGGGCGGGCCGTGCGCCCGGCGGCCGTCGCCGCGCTCGGGCGGCGGGGCGTGGAGGGCCTGGGGGATGAGGTCGAGCCCAAACACGACCTCCACGAAGGGGTGGTGGGCGAGATCGGGCCCTTCGTTTGACCGGGGGCCGGATGGACTACACGGAGCTCGATTGGCGGTGGGCCATACTCCTCGGCGCGGCGGTCCGGGAGGGCCTGCTCGAAGCCGTCGCCGACAGGGCGCGGCCGGCCGAAACGGTGGCGAAGGGACTCGGCATGGACGCGAGGGCCGTCTACGTGGTCCTCTCCGCGCTCGCCGAACTCGGGGTCCTCGCGGAGGAGCGGGAGGGGTTCCGGGTGCTGGAGGAGCACAGGGGACCGTTGCTCGTCCGGGATCATCCCGACTACGTGGGTCAGAGCGTGGTGCATCGGTTCGAGCTGATCGGGAGCTGGGGCCGGATACCGGAGATCCTGCGCACCGGCCGGCCTGTCGAGGATCGAACCGCCGCTGGCTTCGGGGGGACGGAGACGTTTATCGCGGCGATGCGCCGCGGTGCGAGGCCGGGCGCCGGGGCGGTCGCGGGTTTGGTCCTCGCGCGGCTGCCCGACGGGGCGCGGATACTCGACGTCGGCGGCGGGCCCGGTACCAACGCCGAGGCCTTCGCGGCCGGCGGGGCGCGGGTCACGGTCTTCGACCGGCCCGAGGTCGTGGAGCTCATGCGGGAGACGCTGTCCGCCTCCGGGATATGGACGGAGGCGGGGGACATGAACGAGGGTCTGCCTGAGGGCCCCTTCGACGCCGTGTACTTCGGCAACACCTCCCACATGTACGGGCCGGAGGAGAACCGGGCGCTGTTCGCGAGGATGCGACGGTCGCTCGCGCCGGGCGGCCTGCTCGTCGTGAGGGAGTTCGTGCGCGGCCTGGGCGAGGACGCGGCGCTCTTCGCCGCCAACATGCTGGTCCTGACGCCCCGCGGCGGCACCTACACGGCCGAAGAGTACGAACGGTGGCTCCTGGAGGCCGGCTACGGGGCCATCGAGTACGAGCCCGTGGCTGGACGGAGCTCGCACCTGATCTTCGCCCGCAGGACCGAATGATCACCCGACACGTTGGGAGGAGCCCCTATGCGTGAAGACGTTCTGAGAGGCCTGGCCGCCCGAGCGTCGTCGGACCGGGCCTTCCTGTCGGATCTTCGCAGGGACCCAGAGGCCGTGCTGGCGGTGCACGACTACGCCCTCACGGAAGAGGAGCTCGCAATGGTCCTGGACCTGCGCCTCCGCACGGCCGCCCTGGGCGACCGTGCCGTCGCCCAGGGTGGCGGGCTCAAGAGCCACACCGGAAGCCCGCCCGGCCGGAAGCGGGCGCTGGGCCGATAGGCTGCCCTGTAGTAGACTCCCGCACGACCTAAATCGTTTATTATTGCCTGCCAGAAGGAACATTGCAGCGACGTAAACGCTTCCACCCGTGACGGGTGAGGGAAGATCTATTGGCGCCAGAGGGCGCAGCAAAGAGAGAAAGCTTGTACCGGAGAGAAGACCAGTACCGTACCGTCGATCAGCAGATGCGGTCCGCACAGCGCGGGCGGGAACGCACGGCGCACCGCAGAAAGCGTTGGCTGGCCTTGCTCACGGTCCTGG
>JALZNL010000134.1 GCA_030857715.1 Actinomycetota bacterium
CTTCTAATCCCCCGAAGTGATAGAGCCGTAGGCCTGTTGGACAAAGTTGCGGGCCTGCGGTCCAGTCTTCGGGTTCAGGAACAGGAAGCCGACGGCCGCCAACAGGAGGAGGAAGAGGAGCTTTCTGCCCCCGCCGCCCTGGCGGACCTTCTGGCCGCGCACCCGCTTGGTGCCCTCCTGGGCCGCCCCGGCCGCTGCTTCCACCTGCTTGCGCAGCTTGTCGTCGTCCCAGAGCCGCCCGACGATCTCCGCCGGGTCCTCGTCGGAGAGCTCGTCCAGGATGGTGCGGGCCGACGTTATGAAGACCCTGAGGTTGTCCCTGAGATCGTCGTCGTAGAGCAGCCGCTCGGCCACCGGCTTCGCGCCGGCGTAGGCCGCCGCCAGCGCCGCCATCGGAATCAACGACGTGCCCTCGGCCTGCTCTTTCAACTTCTCCGCCCGGCTCTTGCTGCCAAACACGCGAAACCTCCCTGCGCGACGTCCTGACCTCTACAAAGACTACATCATACCCTTTTGGCCCAACCTCTACCCCGCGGGCCGCAGCCTGACCTCCAATGCCTCGCCGTCGACGCCTACCTCCTGGAAACCATCGCCCCCGTCGGCGTCGAGGTCGAGCTCCCGCGCCAGCACCTCCGTCTTGAAGTAATCTCCCCAGCGTCCCCCGAGCAGGTCCGCGACCCGCCCGTTGCCACGCAGCCCTACGGTGATGCCCTCCTCTATCTCGAAACCCTCGTCCCGCCTGAGGTTCTGGATCTTGTGGACGAGCTCCCGCACGAGCCCCTCGTCCTCGAGCTCTCTGTCGAGCCGCACGTCCAACGCGACCGAGAGCCCGCCCTCGCGCGCCAAAGCGTAGCCCTCCCTCTCGGTCGGCTCCACGAGAAGTTCTTCCAGCGAGAGCGTGACCTCCTTGCCCTCAACCTCCACCGTGACGGCCTCCCCGGCCGCGGCCCGCGCCCCGACGGACGGTGGGGCTTCCGCCAACGCCCGCCGGATGCCTGGCACCAGCCTCCCGTACTTCGGGCCGACCACCCCGAGGTTCGGTTTGAGGTCGTAGTGGGTGACGTCCTCGGCCGCCCCGAAGCGCAAGGTCTTGACGTTCAGCTCGTCGAGGACGATGCCCTTCAGGCCCTCGACGCCCTCCGCCAGTTCCCCACCCTCAGACGACTCGTCCACGACCACGACCTCGTGCAGGGGCTGGCGGTTCTTGACGGCGGCGGCGTTGCGGGCCGCCCGCCCGAGCGCGACGACGCGCCGCGCCGCGGCCATGCGCCTGGAGAGCCCCTCGTCCACCAGCGACCCGTCGAAGACGGGCCAGTCCGCCAGGTGAACGCTGTCGGGGGCTTCGGGGCCGGCGTTCGCGACGAGGTTCTGGTAGAGCTCTTCGGCGACGAACGGGGTGAAGGGGGCCGTGAGCTTCGTGACCGTCGTCAGGCACTCGTAGAGGGTCGAGTGGGCGGCCTTCTTGTCCTTATCGTCCTCGCCCTTCCAGAACCGCCGCCGGCTGCGCCTGACGTACCAGTTCGAGAGCTCGTCCACGAACTCCCCGACGGCCCGCCCGGCCGCCGTCACGTCGTAGGCGTCGAGGCGCTCGGTGACGCTCTCTACGGTGAGCTGCAGCTCCGATAGGGCCCAGCGGTCCATCAGGGTCCGGTCCTGCGGCTCGACAAAGTCACTCTGCGGGTCGAAGCCGTCGATGCGGGCGTAGGTGACGAAGAACGAGTAGGTGTTCCAGAGGGTGAGCAGGTACTTTCGCACCGCCTCGTCTACCTGATCCTCGCTGAAGCGCCGCGTGTTGCCGGGGCTCGTCGCCGTGTACAAGGCCCACCGCAGGGCGTCCGCCCCCTGCTTCTCAAAAACCTCCCACGGGTCTATGACGTTGCCAAGGGACTTGCTCATCTTCTTGCCCCTGGAGTCCAGGATGTGCCCGAGCACCAGGCACGTCTTGTACGAGGACTTTCCGAAGAGCATCGTCGAGACAGCCAGCAGCGAGTAGAACCAGCCCCGCGTCTGGTCCACGGCCTCGCAGATGTAATCCGCCGGGAACTGGCGCCCGAAGTGCGCGGCGCCCTCGGGACCTGAGTGCGGGTGGGCGTACTGGGCAAACGGCATCGAGCCCGAGTCGAACCACACGTCGAGGACCTCCGGAACGCGGCGGGCCTCTTCGCCGGTCTCGGGATGCCTGACGCGGACGTTGTCTATGTATGGGCGGTGCAGGTCCTCCGGGACGGGATCGAGGGCGAGCTCCTCGAGTTCCTCGACGCTACCGACGACGACCGTGTCGCCTGATTCGGTGCGCCAGATCGGCAACGGCGTCCCCCAGTAGCGCTCCCTGGAGAGGGCCCAGTCGATGTTGTTCCTGAGCCAGTCCCCGAAGCGCCCCCACTTCACGTGCTCGGGGACCCAGTTGATCCCCTCGTTCTCCGAGAGAAGGTCGTCGAGGACCGCCGTCGTGCGGGCGTACCAGGCCTTCTTGGCGTAGTAGAGCAGCGGCGTTCCGCACCGCCAGCAGTGCGGGTAGGCGTGCTCGTACTCCTCCACCCGGAACAAGACGCCCTTCTCGCGCAATGCTTCGACTAGGCCAGGGTCGGCCTTTTTGACGAACACGCCGGCGAACGGGCCGACCCGGTCGTCGAAGGTGCCGTCGGGCTTTACGGGGTGGATGGTCGGCAGGCCGTACCTCCGGCCGACGCGGGCGTCGTCCTCGCCGTAGGCGGGGGCGGTATGGACGAGGCCTGTGCCTTCGGTGGTGGTGACGTAGTCGCCGAGGACGACGGTCCACAGGTTCTCCGAGGGTTCCACGTCCACGTAGTCCAGGGGGCGCCGGTACTTCAGGCCTTCCAGCTCCGAGCCTTTGCGGGTTTCGACGACCTTGTAGCCGTTCTCTCCGAAGACCTTCTCCACGAGGTCGGAGGCGACGATCAGGCTCTCGCCATCCTTTTCGACGGTTGCGTAGTCCACCTTCGGGTTGGCGGCGACGGCGGCGTTCGAGACGAGGGTCCAGGGGGTGGTGGTCCAGATGAGGAAGCTGGCGCTGCCGTCTTCGAGCGGCAGCCTGACGTAGACGCTGGGGTCGATCACGTCCTCCGGGTATTGCTGGTAGCCGAGGGCGACCTCGGCGGCGGAGAGGGAGGTTTGATCCCTGGGGCAGTGGGCGCTTACCTTGTAGCCCTCGTAGAGGAGGTCCTTGTCGTGGAGCGTCTTGAGCGCCCACCAGACGCTCTCTATGTAGGGGCCGTCGAGGGTCCGGTACGGGTCTTCCATGTCCACCCAGAAGCCGAGGCGCTCGCTCATCGCCTTCCAGTCGTCGACGTACCGGAAGACGGACTCGCGGCAGAGGCGGTTGAAGTCCTCGACGCCGTGGCGCTCGATGTCGTCCTTGCCCTGGAGGCCGAGCTCCTTCTCCACCCCGATCTCGACGGGCAGCCCGTGGGTGTCCCAGCCGCCCTTGCGCTCGACCCTGTACCCCTGCATGGTCTTGTAGCGGGGGATCAGGTCCTTGAAAGACCGCGCGAGCGCGTGATGGAAACCCGGCCTCCCGTTGGCCGTCGGCGGCCCCTCGTAGAACACGAACGTCCTGTCCTCCGGCCGCTCCTCCACGGACCGGCGGAAGGTCTCCCGCTCCCGCCAGAGCCCCAGGACCTTCTCTTCCAACTCGGGAAACCGTACCCTCGGGTCTACCTTCTCGAACGCCATGGCCCACTACCTCTCAAGCTAAAACCCCCGCCCCTGCGGACGGAGCCTACGACTCCAACCGCAGGGACGGGGGCCTGAAAAAGCCCTCGCGGTACCACCCCGCTTGCCCTGGCCTGTCGGCTCGGACCATCTCGCGGCGCCACGGTCTCCCGCGCGCCCCCGCGTTAACGGGCGGACCCGGCCGGCCTTAGTAACGTCCAGGCCGCGACTCGCGGCCTCCCGCTTTGGGCCGGCGGCTCGGGGAAGATCTTCGGGCCGCTTCCCGCGCCGGGCTCACACCGTCCCCGGCTCGCTCTGACGGGGATGGGCGGCCTTACTCGTTCCCGTCGTCGCCTGTAAGGGGCTTTGTAGCGCCAAAGAGCGGGTGTGTCAAGGAGCGGGCGGTGATCCGGGCCGGGGAGGTGGATCGTAATGTATTTGTAAGAGCTTGTAAGCTTTTTTTAATGGTTCGGGAGTAGACTCTATTCTATGAAGAGCACGGTCGTACAGGAACCGTATTGGAGAGCGGTAGCATGAGGTTGAGAGCGGGAATAGCGGGGATCGTCGGCCTGGTGGTGGCCCTTGGTATCACGGAGCTGGTTCATGGGCTCTACGACCTGGTGCCTTCGGTGCTCGGGTCCATAGCGCAGGTGGTCGTTGAGTGGACGCCCGGCGGGATCGTGACGCAGGGTATCGAGTTCCTCGGCGCGGCGGACGTGCCCGTCCTGATCGCGACCGTGGTCGTCGGTACGCTCGTGATCTCGGCCCTCCTCGGAATCCTGGCCGTGCGGCGCCCGGCCCTGGCCCTGCTCGGCGTAGCCCTCCTGACGGCGCTCGGTATCGCCGTCTCGTTCGTGGAGCCGTTTATCAACGCGACCGCCACGGTGGCGACCGTCGTCGTCGGACTCCTCGCCGGCACGGTCGTGGCCGAGCGGATGCTTCGCGCCGCGGGGCTGAGGGAGACGAAGGCTGCGGCGCCCGACGCCGCACCTGCCGGAACGCCCGGGAGCCCGGACTCCCCCGTCGTCCGGTGGCGCGAGACCGGCACCGGCAGCATGTCGGTCGGTCGCGGGGGCTTTCTGGCGCTCGGCGGCGGCGCGCTTGTCGCTGGCCTGGCCGCGCTCGGCCTGGGACGCCTGCTCTCCGGCGGCTCGCAAGCTGCCTCCGCCCCCAAGAGGCTGAACTTCTCGGATAAGTCCCCCGGGGAGGGTGACCAGAAGGACGGGGGCGGGCAGGAGCCCGTGACGCACGAGACCCTGCCGGAGCCGCCCGCTGACGCCTCCATAGACGCACCGGGGATGCCGAAGATCTTCACCCCGGCCAGTAGCTTCTACCTCATCGACGCAGCACTCACCTCCCCCAGGGTGAACGTCGACGACTGGAAGCTCTCCGTCAAGGGCGCCGTGCAGAACCCGGTCGAGTTCTCGTACAAAGACCTGCAAGAGATGTCCACCCTCGAGTCCGATGTGACGCTCTCTTGCGTCTCCAACCCGGTCGGCGGCGGGCTGGTCTCCAACGGGCGCTGGACGGGGGTCCTGCTCTCGGACGTGCTGAAAGAGGCCGGCGTGAGCCGGGAGAACATCACGCGGGCGAGCCAGCAGCTCGTCGGGCGCAGCGTGGACGGATGGACGGGGGGCTTCAGGACCGACATCGCCCTCGACGGTCGGGAGGCGCTGGTCGCCTTCGGCCTGAACGGCAGCGAGCTGCCCGTCAAGCACGGCTACCCGGTGAGGCTCGTGGTCCCCGGGCTCTACGGCTACGTCTCGGCGACGAAGTGGCTCTCCGAGATAGAGCTCACGAGCTGGGACTTTGACGCGTACTGGATCCAACGCACCTGGACCAAGGAAGGCCCCGTCAAAACCCAGTCCCGCCTCGACACCGTGAAGGGCGGCCAGGACCTGCAGGCCGGCTCGGTCCCCGTCGGCGGCGTCGCCTGGGCCCCCCACCGTGGCATCGACAAGGTCGAGGTCTCCACCGACAACGGCGAGACCTGGAACGAGGCCCGCCTCGCCAGCCAACTCAGCCCCGACACCTGGCGCCAGTACGTCTACGACTGGGATGCCAGCCCCGGCTCCTACACCCTCCAGGTCCGGGCCACCGACGGCGAGGGCGTGCTCCAGACCGCCGAGGAACGCCCGCCCCACGGCGGCGGCGGCACCGACGGAGCCCAGGGCTACCACACCGTGGACGTCACCGTGGCCTGATAGAGGGCAAAAAGGGCCCTCCAGAGGCACTAAACCGTAAGTTAAAGTTTAAGGTATGTTCCGGTTACGACGGGCGAGGCCCCCATTGTAACCAAAGTGTTTCCGTTGCGTAACACGTTCGTAACGTCGCGGCAAGAGCATCGTAACGGGTTAAGGGTAAGATTCAGATTAAACCGAGCCCAGGCCGATGGGACCATTCCCCCCTCCAGATCCCATCGGTCGGGACGGTTTTTTTATGTCCTTTTTTCCTGATGCTGGAGTCTCCGGGTGACGTTGCGTGGGGTGGCGGGTAACCTGGTGGCATGAGGCTACGTGAACTGCACGATCTTGACCTCTCGCCGTCCGAGGCTCATCGTCTCCAGAAGGAACTCGCCCCGAACGTCGTGGCGGGTCCGGCCCTGGATCTCACCGGGATAAGCCACGTCGCAGGGGCGGACGTCTCCACCGAGGGGGACAGGGCCTACGCGACGGTCGTCGTCCTGGACTTTCCCGGTCTTTCGCCGGTCGAGGTGCAGGGTTTCGAGACGGAGCTCTCGTTCCCCTACGTGCCGGGGCTGCTCTCCTTCAGGGAGATACCGGCCGTGGCGGGCGCGTTGGAGAAGATTCGGACGCCGGTGGACGCCGTGATTTTCGACGCCCAGGGCCTCGCCCACCCGCGCCGGATGGGCCTCGCCTCGCACCTCGGGCTCTTTCTGGGTGTTCCATCCGTAGGGTGCGCCAAGACCCGCCTGGTCGGCACGCACGAGGAACCCGGAACGGAGAAGGGGAGCGCCACCGACCTCGTCCACCGAGGCGAAGTCATCGGCCAGGTGCTCAGGACGCGGAGCGGGGTTTCGCCCGTCTACGTCTCTGTAGGCAACGGCATAGACCTTCAGAGTTCCGTCGAGCTGGTCCTTGCCTGCTCCCCGAAATATCGTTTGC
>JALZNL010000135.1 GCA_030857715.1 Actinomycetota bacterium
GTACGGAACCACCTGGCTGTATGACGGCCTCGACGCCTGCCCCGGCGAGTGCCTCTACCCCGTCCGCGAAGGGGAAGAAGGCGTCGCTGGCGGCTACCGCGCCTCGCACCCTCTCCCCCGCCTTCTTTACCGCTATCTCCGAGGAGTCCACCCGGCTCATCTGGCCCGCCCCGACGCCCACCGTCGCCCCGTCCCTGACCAGAACTATGGCGTTGCTCTTTACGGTGCGGGCGACCCGCCAGGCGAAAAGTAAGTCGTCCATCTGTTCTGGCGTGGGGCGCTTCTCGGTTACGACCTTGTACCCGGAGGCGTCCTCGACGCCGTCGGCCTGCTGCAGGAGGATGCCTCCCGTCACGTTCTTGGCGGAGAGCGACGGCCTGGCGACGGGTCCCGCCTGTAGCACCCTCGTGTTGGGTTTGGCGGTGAGGGTCTCCCGCGCCCCGGGGGTGAAGCCGGGGGCTATGAGGATCTCGGTAAAGACGCCGGAGATCTCCGCCGCCAACTCGTCGTCCACCTCGCCGCTTAGGGCCACGATGCCGCCAAACGCTGAGAGCGGGTCGGAGGCCAGCGCCTTGCGGTACGCGTCCGCCACGGAATCACCGACCGCCGCGCCGCACGGGTTCGCGTGCTTGACGATCACGGCGGCAGCCAGGGCTTCGAGGTCTGTCAGGTCCGCCAGCAACTTCCGGGCAGCGTCGAGGTCGTAGAGGTTGTTGAAGGAGATCTCCCGTCCCTGCAGCTTCTCGACGCCGGAGAGCAGGTGCTTCTCCCCTTCTTCCGCATAGTAGGCCGCCTCCTGGTGCGGGTTCTCGCCGTAACGCAAGGACGCAACCTTCTCGTAACGGACAGTTCTCCGTTCTGGGAGGTCTTCTTCAGGGCCGCCGATCCAGGCCGAGATGGCGGCGTCGTACGCGGCGGTCCTGCGGAAGGCTGCGAGGGCGAGGCGGCGGCGGGTGGGCTCGGTGACCTGTCCCTCGTTTTCGAGCTCCGAGATGACTTGGTTGTAGAACTCGGGCGAGGGGACCACCGTCACGCTCTTGAAGTTCTTGGCCGCCGCGCGGAGCATCGCGGGCCCGCCGACGTCTATCTGCTCTATGGCTTCTCTCTCCGAGGGGTCGCCCGCGACGGTCTCCTCGAACGGGTAGAGGTTTATGCAGACGAGGTCTATGGGGCCTATGTCGTGGTCCACGAGTTGGGTGACGTGGTCGGGGTTTTCGAGGTCGGCGAGGATGCCGCCGTGGATCCTGGGGTGGAGGGTCTTGACCCGGCCGTCTAGCATCTCCGGGGCGCCTGTTATTTGGGAGACCTGGACTACCGGAACACGAGACTCTTCCAGCGCCTTCGCGGTGCCGCCAGTCGAGATGATCTCAAACCCCATCACCGAGAGCTTGCGCGCGAATGCGGCGACCCCGCGCTTGTCCGAGACCGACACCAGCGCCCGACGCTTCATACAGCCACCTTCCCCCAGAAAAAGTCCGCTACGGCCCGCGCGAGCAGCCGGTGCTCGACCGGGTGCAGCCTCTCCAGCAGGCTCTCCTTTGTCTCCCCCGGCAGCACCGGCACCGCCTCCTGCGCGACGACCGGCCCAGCGTCCACCTCCTCGACCATGAAATGCACCGTTACCCCGGTCTCTTCCACGCCCGCCTCCAGCGCACGCTCCACGGCGCGGAGCCCCCGGAACTCAGGCAGCAGCGACGGGTGGACGTTGAGCACGGCCGGGAACCTCTCCAGAAAAGCCGGCGACAGCACCCGCA
Organism: Actinomycetota bacterium; assembly: GCA_030857715.1. The sequence continues at coordinate 1,755 of JALZNL010000135.1, forward strand.
TGTACCCTGCGCCCACGACGAGTTCCACGCTGTGGGCCGCCACACGTTCGGCCAGCTCCCGGTCGAAGTCCTCGCGGCTCGCGAAGCCCGCGGGGTCCACGTGCTCCGCGGGAATTCCGGCCCGCCGCGCCCGCTCGAAGGCGAAGGCGTCTCGTTTGTCCCCGGCAATCACGGCCACGTTCGCGGGGTAGGCGTCGAGCAGGGCCTGGAGGTTCGTCCCCGAGCCCGAGGCGAGCACCGCGAAGCGGGAGCCCTGCGGCAGCCCCTCAGGCAAACCGGACGCCCGGTCTTTCGGCGACAGTCCCCATCCTCCACGCCTCGCACCCGGACGTTCGGAGCGTTTCGACGCCCCTCTCGGCGTCCTCCGGGGCGACCACGGCGCAGAAGCCGACGCCGAGGTTGAAGACGCGGCGCATCTCGTCCTCGGAAATGTTGCCCAGGGACCGGATCAGGCCGAACACCGCCGGCTCTCTCCAGGAACCCGGGTCCAGCTCCGCGCCGAGCCCGCCGAGCGCGCGGGGCAGGTTCCCGACGAGCCCGCCGCCCGTGATGTGCGCCATCCCCCGTACCTCTATCCTTTCGCGGAGGGCCTGGATCTCGCGCACGTAGGCCCGGTGCGGCTCCAGGTACGCCTCGCCGACGGAACGGTCCAGTTGCTCGGGCGCGTCGTCGTAGGAGAGGCCCGCGTCCTCCACGACCTTGCGGGCCAGGGTGTAGCCGTTGGTGTGGAGGCCGCTGCTCGCGAGCCCGATCACGGCGTCACCAGGCCGAACCTCATCCCCGGTAAGGACCTCCTCCCGCTCGCACGCGCCCATGCAGACGCCGACCACGTCGAAGTCCCCCTCGCCGTAGAGCCCGGGCATCTCCGCTGTCTCCCCTCCTATGAGCGCGATGCCGAACGCGCGGCACGCCTCGGCCGCACCCCGGACCATCGACGCTACGGCCTCGGGATCGAGCCTGCCCGTCCCGACATAGTCCAGGAAGAAAAGCGGGCGGGCGCCCGTGGCGAGCACGTCGTTGGCGCAGTGGTTCACGATGTCCGCGCCCAGAGTCTCGAAGCGTCCCATCTCGCGGGCGACGAGGACCTTGGTGCCGATGCCGTCGATGGTGGAGGCGAGGACGGGTTCGCGCATGCCGGCGAGGGCGTAGAGACCGGCGAAGCCGCCCGGACCACCTATTACCTCGGGGCCGTGCGTCCCTTCGACGGCGGAGCGCATAAGGTCCACGGCCCGCTCGCCGCGCTCGATGGAGACCCCCGCCGACTCGTAGGAACCCCTGTCCTCAGGCACCGCTCTTCCTCTCGTAGTAGAGGCACTCGAACGGCCCCACCGTCCCCCGTCCAGTCTCCCTGTAGCCGTTCTTCTCGTAGAGGCGTTGCGCCGCGGTTTGCCCAACCGTGGTGTCCAGGTAGAGCGTCTCGTAGCCGAGCGCGGTGGCTCGGCGGTGGAGTTTGTCGAGGAGCGTTTGGCCGATGCCCCGGCCCTGGAGGTGTGGGGAGACCCTCATGCGGGTGATCCAGGCCTGGCCGTCCGGGTCGCGCCGTAGCGCCCCCATCGCAACGACCTCGCCTTCGAGGACCCCAACGAGGAACTCGCCGCCGTCTTGCAGGTAGACCGATTCGATGGCGTCGAGGTCGCTGTCCCACGGGCCGTCTCCGAGGTGGGCGCCCACGTCGTGCAGCGCCTCGTCGTGGAGATTCCGCACGGCCACGCGGTCGGCTGGCTCGAAGCGGCGGACGGTCAGGGGTTGGGTTTTCGTGGGCGTCACCGGCTCTTGACGGGCGCGTGGTGGGTGCGGTTCTCGAGGGCGAACTTTTCCGAGGTTCCGGTCGTCGGGTACTCGCCGTCGAAGCAGGCGCGGCAGAGGCGGTCCTTGGGCTGTTCGGTGGCGGCGACCATCGCGTCCGTGGTGAGGTAGGCGAGGGTGGTGGCCCCGATCTGCTCGCGTATCTCCTCGACGGTGAAGTTGGCGCCAACGAGCTGGTCCGGGCTGTCCATGTCTATGCCGTAGTAGCACGGACCCGTGATGGGCGGCGAGGAGACCCGGAAGTGGACCTCTGTGGCCCCCGCCTCGAAGAGCAACTCGACGAGCTTGCGGCTCGTGTTGCCGCGCACGATGGAGTCGTCCACCACGACGACCCTCTTGCCCTCTATTACGCTGGGCAGGGGATTCAGCTTGAGCCGGATGCCGAGTTGGCGCATCCCGTCCGTCGGCTGGATAAACGTCCGGCCGACGTAGCGGTTCTTTATGAGGCCCTCCGCGTACGGGATGCCGCTCCGCTGCGAGTACCCGACCGCCGCCATCATCCCCGAATCAGGGACCGGGATGACCACGTCCGCCTCTACCGGGGCCTCGTCCGCGAGCAGCTCGCCCATCCGGTGCCGGCTGCCGGCGACCTCGCGGCCGTCGAAGCGAGAGTCCGGGCGGGCGAAGTACACGTACTCGAAGACGCACAAAGCCCGGCGCGGGCTCTCGGAGCGGTAGCTGGTTATCCCGTCGTCATCTATAACGACGACCTCGCCGGGCTCCACGTCGCGCAGGTACTTCGCGCCGATGATGTCCAGGCCGCAGGTCTCGCTGGAGACCACGTAGCCGCCTTCCACCTGGCCTATGGCGAGGGGGCGGAAGCCGTGGGGGTCGCGGAAGGCGACGAGCTTGTCCCGGAAGATCATGGCGACCGAATAGGCGCCTTCGAGCCGGTGCATCGCCTCCCGCACCGCCTCCCCGACCGAGCGACCGCGTTCGAGCTCCCGTACCGCCGCGGCGGCGATGTACGTCGTATCGGAGGTGGAGTTGAACCGGAAGCCCCCTTCGGCCAGTTCCTCCCGCAAAGACTCCGCGTTCACCAGGTTGCCGTTGTGGGCGACCGCGACGTTCACCTCGCCGCGCCCCCCGAACTCAGGCTGGGCGTTCTCCCAGGAGGCCGAGCCCGTCGTCGAGTAGCGGACGTGCCCGAGGGCGATGTGGCCGGATTCCAGGGCGGCCAGGCGCGGGCCGTCGAAGACCTGGGAGACCAGGCCCATGTCCCGGAAGGCCGTCGTCCGTTCGCCGTCGGAGATCGCGATCCCGGCCGACTCCTGGCCCCGGTGCTGCAGCGCGTAGAGGCCGAAGTACGTGCGTTGGGACAGCTCGCCGGCCAGCTCGCGAGAGTACATCCCGAAGACCCCGCACGCCTCCTTCGGCTTGCCGTCCGTGTCCCGGTAGTCTACGTCCAAAACTTCCACCTCTCGTACCTCAGATCCTGTCCAGCTCGGCCACGGTCATACCGCCACCGGCGCTTCCCGTGTTCAGCGCCGAAGCCGGCTCGAAGAGCATGACGTGCGCCTCCTCCTCGGCGACGGGCCTGTGCTCCACCCCGCGCGGCACCACGACGAACTCTCCCGACTCGATCCACTCCTCCCGGTCCCGGTACTCCATCCTGAACCGGCCCTTAACGACGAGGAACAACTCGTCCTCCTCATCGTGGTGGTGCCATACGAACTCGCCGAGAAGCTTCACCAGCTTCACGTGCTGGCCGTTTAGCTCGCCGACGACCTTCGGGCTCCAGTGTTCGTCGAAGAGCGAGAGCTTCTGTGCAAGGTTTACCTTGCCCGGGGTCATCCGACCGCCTCAGATCCGCCGACGGCCTCGCCCGGAACGCCGAAGAGGTCCTGCTCATAGGCTTGCTTGAGGTCCGAGAGCTTCAGATCTATTGCCTCCCCGACCTTGATGCTGTCGCCCCCGACCGTCCCGACCTGGTCGTATCCCGCGGCCTGAGTCAGCGCGTCCTGCAACTCCTCCCAGCGCTCCTCCGGGACCGCGACGAGGAACGTATCTCCGGATTCACCGAACAGGGCGACGTCAGCCCGCCCTCCGCCCTGGCCGGCGGTCATGCGTTCGAGCTCCCCTTCCTCGTACTCGATGCCGAGGCCGCCGGCGAGCGCCATCTCGGCGACCGCGACGATCTCGCCACCGCCGGAGACGTCGTGGGCGGTGTCCACCAGGCCCGACCGGACCATCTCCCTCACCAGGTCCGATGTCTTCTTCTCGGCAGCGAGGTCAGGCCCGGACGGCCTCCCGGCGACGCGGCCGTGTACGATTTCAGAGTACTCGGAGCCGGCGAGAGAGACCCGCGACCCACCGCCGATAACCACGACCATGTCCCCCTCCCGCTTGAAAGCCGGCGTGGCGTGGCGGCCCACGTCCTCGAAGACGCCGACCATGCCGACGGTGGGTGTCGGGTAGATCGGGCCGCGGTCCGTCTCGTTGAAGAGGCTGACGTTGCCGCTCACGACCGGCGTCCCGAACGCCTCGCAAGCCTCGGACATCCCCTCGATGCACTCGGCGAGCTGGTAGTAGCCGTCCGGCTTCTCGGGGCTGCCGAAGTTGAGGCAGTCGGTCACGGCCACGGGCTCCGCCCCCACGCACGAGAGGTTCCTGTACGCCTCGGCCACGGTGGCAGCCCCCCCGCCGCGCGGGTCGAGGTAACAGTGCCGGCCGCGGCCGTCCGTGGTGACGGCGAAGCCTCGCTTGGTACCTTTGATCCGCATCACGGCCGCGTCGGCGCCCGGCAGGACGACCGTATTGGTTCCGACCTGGTGGTCGTACTGGTTGTAGATCGACCGTCGTGAAAGGAGGTTCGGATGGGAGAGCATCTCGAGCAGGACCTCGTTGTAGTCCTCGGGCTCGGGGATCTCCCCCACGTCGAAGTTCTGGACCTCGTCCAGGTACGCCGGGCGGACGACCTCGCGCTCGTAGACGGGGGCGTCGGCGAGGTGTTCGGCCGGGACGGTGCCTGCGACTTCGCCGTTCTCGACCACGCGCAGGTCGCCGTGTTCCGCGACGCGCCCTACGACCGTTCCGCCGATTCCGAATCGTTGGGCTAAAGCCAGCGCCTCATCGACCTTCTCAGGTTCGACGACGGCGAGCATCCGTTCCTGGGACTCGGAGATCATGACCTCCCACGGCTCCATCCCCGTCTCCCGCCTGGGTACCTTCTCCACCTCTATGTCGATACCGACGCCCCCGCTCGCCGCCATCTCCGAGGCCGATGAGGTTATGCC
>JALZNL010000002.1 GCA_030857715.1 Actinomycetota bacterium
GCCCTGCGCGTCGCCCGCCGCATCGAGGCCGGCGTCCTCTCCATCAACTCGAACACCTCCGTCCGGGTCGCCACCCCGTTCGGCGGCTTCAAGCAGTCCGGCGTCGGCCGCGAGCTCGGCCCCCACGCCCTCGACCACTACACCGAACTGAAGAACGTCTACTTCTCGACGGAGGGAAACTAGCATGCCCGGTCGCCTGGAAGGCAAGGTCGCGGTCATCACCGGCGCCGCCAGCGGCATCGGCCGCGAGACGGCCCGCCGCTTCGCCGGGGAGGGCGCGAAGGTGTGCGTCGTGGACCTCAACGACCTGACGGGCGAGGAGGTAGCCGGGGAGCTGGACGGCCTCTACGTCCACGCCAACGTCACCGATCCCGACGACGTGCGGAGGATGTACCGGGAGGCCGCGGAGCGTTTCGGTGGCATCGACATCCTCTTCAACAACGCCGGCATCTCCCCGCCGGACGACGACTCGATCCTTGAGACCGAGATGGACGCCTGGGAGCGCGTCCAGAACGTCAACCTGAAGTCCGTCTACCTCTGCTGCAAGCACGGGATACCGCACCTGCTGGAGCGTGGCGGCGGGTCCGTCATAAACACGGCCTCGTTCGTGGCTGTGATGGGGGCGGCGACGTCCCAGATCTCCTACACCGCGTCAAAAGGCGGCGTCCTCGCCATGAGCCGCGAACTCGGCGTCCAGTTCGCCCGCCAGGGCGTCCGCGTCAACGCGCTCTGCCCCGGTCCCGTGAACACGCCGCTCTTGCAGGAACTTTTCGCCAAAGACCCGGAGCGGGCGGCCAGGCGGCTCGTCCACCTGCCGATGGGACGTTTCGCCGAGGCCGTCGAGATCGCCAACGCGGTCCTCTTTCTCGCCTCGGACGAGTCGTCGTACATGACCGCCTCGACCTTCCTGGTTGACGGCGGCCTCTCCGGCGCATACGTTACGCCCGAGTAAGGAGGAGGTCCGTATGAAAGACGGTCTATCGGGCAGCATCCTCGACGCCATCGGTGGCACGCCGTTGATAGAGGTCGAGGGCATCTACTGCAAGCTGGAGTACCTGAACCCTTCGGGCTCCGTAAAGGCGCGGATAGCGAAGTACATGATCGAACGCGCCGAGGTCGAGGGCCTGCTGAAACACGGCGACACCATCGTCGAGGCCACGAGCGGCAACACCGGCAACGCCCTCTCGATGGTCGCCGCCGTCAAGGGCTACAGGATGCTCGTCGTCATGCCAGAGGGGATGAGCGGCGAGCGGGTCGCCATCAGCCGCGCCTTCGGGGCCGACGTGATGGAGATCGGGCACTTCCACGTCAACGAGGCCCTCGCCAAGGCGAAGGAGCTCGGCGGCGAGCCGGGCTACTTCTGCCCCTCGCAGTTCGAGTCTGAGTGGAACGTGGAAGAGAATCGGACCTGGCTCGGGCCGGAGATCCTGGGACAGCTTCCCGGAGACCTTGTTCCCGACGCCCTGGTGATGGGGGTGGGGACTGGTGGGACCCTGATCGGGGTCGGCCAAGCCTTCCGCGAAATCAACCCGGACGTCAAGCTCTTCGCGATGGAGCCGTCTGAGTCCTCGACGATATTGTGCGGGGAGATCGGGGACCACCTCATCGAGGGCATCTCCGACGGCTTCGTCCCCGGCATCTTCGAGCGCCACCAGCAGCTCGTCGACACCGCCCTGACCGTGGACTCAGAGGAGGCCGTCGAGGAGATGCGCCGGCTCGCCCGCGAGCATGGCCTCTTCGTCGGACCGAGCAGCGGCGCCAACCTCATCGCCGCCAGAAGGGTTCGTGAGTCCTACCCGGATCTGGGGACCGTCGTGACCCTCTTCTGCGACGAGGGCGAGAAGTACATAAGCGAGCACTTCGCGGCCAAAGACGAGGTCAGGCTCACCTCCGAGAACTACACCTGAGTTATCTAGCCTCCTGACATTTACGTTCAAGAGCGGATTTTCCGAATGGCGAGAGCTGTCAATCGTTGCTCTGTTGCTAATTTGCTGCTAATTACTGCTAAATTAGCAGCAAGCGACTGATGCTGTTAAACTGGTGCAGACAGCAACGGCATAGGTTTCGGGGTACGAACCGTGAAAATACCGCAGACACCGCCGACTTTAGACGCTTTATTTGATCGGGAGGACTTGGAAGCCCTCGAGAAGATACTGAGTTCCGACGTAAAAGCGTCGCAAGATGGTCAATACAGACACTGGGACGAGATCCGTTTTCGTGAGCCTCCCGAAGGGATGTCGCGTGAAGACTGGTGGTTTGCCATAAAGTTTGCCCGCAGGCGGGAGTATCATTCCCTGCCTCTGACAGACGCGACGGGCACCCCCTTTATATACATGATGCCGGACAGGGCGTGGGAGTGGGTCCATAAAGCGGACCAGAGACTCGGTGGTCAAATCACGCTGGGCGAGCAAGTTGCGAACCCTTCTACCAGGGACCGTTACCTGGTCAACTCTCTGATAGAAGAAGCTATAACCTCCAGCCAACTCGAAGGCGCGAGTACGAGCAAGCAGGTCGCCAAAGACATGATCAAATCCGGGCGCCCTCCCAGGGACAAAAGTGAACGGATGATCCTCAACAATTATCACGCGATGAACTTTATCCGGGAAAATCGGGACCAGCGGCTAACCTCCGATTTCGTGTTCGAACTACACGGGTTGGTCACCGACGGGACGCTGGAGAGGCCGGAAACGGCCGGACGCGCGCAACTTCCGGGAGAAGATCGTATCAAGGTCCTCGACAGAACTACCGGAGAGGTACTCTACGAACCTCCTCCCTCAGAGCAGTTGCCAGAACGACTAGAGGAGATGTGCGAATTCGCCAACGGGAAGAAGGTGGACACCTTTATGCATCCGGTTGTACGGGCGATCATCGTGCATTTCTGGCTAGCGTACGACCATCCGTTCGATGATGGCAACGGGCGAACGGCCCGGGCGCTCTTCTACTGGTCTATGTTGTCGCAAGGCTACTGGCTGGCGGAGTTTCTGACGATATCCAGCATCTTGAGCAGGGCTCCCGTTCAATATGCAAAGTCGTTCCTGTACACGGAGACCGACGACAACGACCTGACTTACTTCATCATGTACCAGCTACGGGTGATCGTGAGGGCGCTCAACGAACTCGAAGGCTATTTGCAGCGCAAGATGGCCGAAGTCAAAAGGACAGAGAAGTTGATCAAGCAGTTGGGGACACTAAATCACAGGCAGACCGCACTGCTAAATCACGCTCTTCGGCACCCGGATCATCCTTATACCGTGAGATCCCACTCCACGAGCCACAACGTAGTATCTCAGACCGCGCGCACTGATCTGACGGGTTTGGTAGAGCGTGGTCTGCTCGAAAAGCGGAAAGCGGGAAAGGGATTTTCCTACTATCCGGCGGAGGACCTGTCGGACAGGCTAAAGGGCGAGTAAGGCGTGTGCGGCTTCGCAAGCCGCGATGCGACACTTGTGCTAACTTTACCGGGCCCGATGAGGGCCGCGGGAGAGAGTCGCGGGGGATGGGGGAGTCCCCGCAGCGACCGCCGAAGGTGAAAGGGGTGCGAGAGCATCCCGAATCTCTCAGGCAGAAGGACCGCGGATCCGAGGGCGTCCTGGAGAGTTCGGTGTGCTCATCCGCATCGACGCCGACGGGGTAATACTCTCAGGTTTGGGACAGGGCGGAGTCTATAGGACGCTCACCCGGAACAGGGGGTACTGCCGCGTGTCGAGGTTTACACCGCACACCGAGGAAGACGTACGCGAGATGCTGGACGTTATCGGGGTGGAGACCCTGGACGACCTTTTCGCAGACGTCTCGCCGAAGTTCGAGGGAGAGTTGGACCTCCCGCCGGCGCTCTCGGAGTACGAGGCGCTCAGGGACGTGGACCGGCTGGCGAAGGAGAACGTCTCGGGGTTCCCGATCTTCCTGGGGGCCGGGGCCTACGACAGGATCGTGCCCTCCACGGTCGGCGCGATCATCTCGCGCGGCGAGTTCCTGACCTCCTATACGCCGTACCAGCCGGAGATCAGCCAGGGCACCCTCCAGTCCATCTTCGAGTTCCAGTCCATCATCTCCGAACTCACGGGCCTCGAAGTCTCAAACGCCTCGGTCTACGACGGCGCCAACGCCGTCGCCGAAGCCGCCCTCATGACCGCCCGTCTGACGAAGCGCGATCCGAAGGTCGCCGTCTCGAAGGGCCTCAACCCCCGCTACCGCGAGGTCATAGAGACCTACCGGGTCGAGGTCGTCGAGCTTCCTTTCGAGGACGGGACCACGGACTTCTCGGAGACACCGGATGACGTGTCGGGCGTCTTCGTGCAGAGCCCGAACTTCTTTGGCGTCGTGGAGGACGTAGGGGCGGCCTCTGAGGCGGCCCACGGCGTTGGGGCGCTGTGCGTCGCCGTCTGCGACCCTATCTCGCTGGCCGTCCTCGAAGCCCCGGGCAACCTCGGGGCGGATGTGGCGGTCGGCGAGGCCCAGCCGCTCGGGATGCCACTCCTCTTCGGCGGCCCCTATGCGGGCTACATGGCGACGGACCAGAAGTCCGTCCGCCAGCTCCCCGGGCGTATCTGCGGCGAGACGGTGGACAGGGACGGCAAGCTCGCCTACGTACTGACCCTGCGCGGGCGCGAGCAGGACATCCGCCGCGCGAAAGCGAACTCCAACATCTGCACCAACCAGGCGCTCACGGCTCTGGCCGCGACCGTCTACACGGCTCTCATGGGGCCGGAAGGCTTGCGCGAGGTGGCGGAGTTGTCCGTCTCCAAGGCGCATTATCTGGCTGAGAGGCTTCAGGCTTCAGGTTTCAGGCTTCGGTATCCGGAGGCGCCGTTCTTGTGGGAGTTCGTGGTGGAGTTGCCGGATGTAAAGAAAGCCAATCAAGCGTTGCTCGATGCGGGCATGGTCGGCGGGTTGGATCTGGGAGACGGGGGGATGTTGGTGGCGGTTACGGAGAAGAGGACGAAAGAGGAGCTCGACGCTTTCGTGGGGGTGGTTGCGGATGCTGGATAACCTGATCCGGACCAAGGGCCGCGAGGGCCGCCGCGGCTACACCCTCCCCAACAACGACGTGGGGGAGACGAGCCTCGAAAAAGTCCTCCCGAAAGAGGCGCTCCGCAAGGAGAAGCCGCGCCTGGCTGAGGTGGACGAGCCGACCGTGGTCCGCCACTACACGAACCTCTCGCGCCAGAACTGGGGCATAGACACGAACTTCTACCCCCTCGGCTCCTGCACGATGAAGCACAACCCCCGCGCCAACGAGGTCGCCGCGAACACGCCGGGCTTCGCCGGATTGCACCCACTCCAGCCGGAGGCACAGGCCCAGGGCGCCCTCCGGGTCATGCACGAGCTGCAGGGCTTTCTCTCCGAAGTCTCCGGTCTTCCGGCGGTTTCGTTGCAGCCGCTGGCGGGGGCGCAGGGCGAGCTGACGAGCATCCTGATGGTCAAGAAGTTCTTCGAAGACAACGGGGACGACGGGAGGACGACCGTGCTGGTCCCGTCGACGGCGCACGGGACGAACCCGGCGACCGCGTCCATGGCGGACTTTGGTGCCAAGGAGATCGGACTCGACGAGCATGGCTGCGTGGACGTCGATGAGCTCAGGGAATTGGTGGACGAGACTACCGCGGCGCTCATGATCACGAACCCCAACACCTGCGGCGTCTTTGAACGGAACATGAAGGAGATCTCCGAGGTCCTCCACGAAGCCGGCGCCTTCCTCTACATGGACGGCGCCAACATGAACGCGAACCTGGGCCGGATGCGCCCCGCCGAGGCCGGCGTGGACGTGATGCACTTCAACCTCCACAAGACGTTCTCGACCCCCCACGGCGGCGGCGGACCCGGCTGCGGCGCCATCGCCTGCTCCGAGACCCTCGCCCCCTTCCGTCCCGACCCGGCCGTAGAGAGAGATGGCGAAAACTACGTTTTCGTTCGACCCGACAACAGCATCGGTCGGGTGGCGGGGTTCCACGGCAACTTCGGGCAGATGCTCCGGGCGTGGAACTACATCAAGATGCACGGCCCGGACCTTCGGGACGTGACGGACATGGCCGTCTTGAACGCCAACTACGTCAGGGCCCGGCTCGGGGGGACTTACCAGGTCCCCTACGACGAGCTCTGCAAGCACGAGGTCGTCGTGCAACCGCCCAAGGGGATCAAGGCGCTCGACATCGCCAAGGGGCTCATAGACCACGGCTACCACCCGCCCACGATCTACTTCCCCCTCGTCGTCAAAGAGGCCATGCTCATAGAACCCACGGAGACGGAGTCCAAGGAGACTCTCGACGACTTCGTCGGCGCCCTCTTGGAGCTCGCCGAGAGCCGGCCCGAAGAGCTCGAAGAGGCCCCGACCCACGCCCCCACCCGCCGCCTCGACGAGGCCCGCGCCGCCCGCCAGCTCAAGGCTCGGTGGTAAAGGTGGCCGAAGAGACCCTCAAACGCACGCCGCTATACGACGAACACGAGAAGGCGGGCGCCCGCCTGGTCCCCTTCGCGGGCTGGGAGATGCCCGTCCAGTACGAGGGTGTAAAGGCCGAGCACGAGGCCGTCCGCAACCACGCCGGCCTCTTCGACGTCTCCCACATGGGCGAGGTCGTCTTCCGTGGCCCGGACGCCGAGAGGGCCGTCCAGAGGCTCGTCACCCGCGACGTGGGTCGCCTTGAGACCGGGCAGGCCGGCTACGCGGCCGTCTGCTACGAGAACGGCGGCACGGTGGACGACGTGCTCGTCTACAAGACGCCCGACGACTTCCTCGTCGTCGTCAACGCGGCGAACCGCGAGAAGGACGTCGCCCACTTCCGGGAACACACGGAGGATCTGGACGTAGAAGTCGTTGACGAGTCCGACGACTGGGCGTTGCTGGCGTTGCAGGGGCCTCAGGCCGTTAGCATTCTGGGTAATTTCACCGACGCCGACCTCGCGGGGCTGAAGTACTACCGGTACGTGGTCGGGGAGGTTGACGGCTTCTACGCCGTGATCTCACGCACCGGCTACACCGGCGAGGACGGCTTCGAGCTCTACGTCCGCCCCGACGGCGCCGCCCCCCTGTGGCGCCGCCTCGTGGAGGCTGGCGCCACGCCGGCGGGCCTCGGCGCCCGCGACACTTTACGCCTGGAGGCCGGCATGTGCCTCTACGGCAACGAGCTCGACGCGGAGACCACACCGCTCGAAGCGGGCATCGGCTTCGCCGTACACCTGGACAAAGAGCAGGAGTTCGTGGGGCAGGAGGCGCTGCGCCGGGAGAAGGAGGAGGGCCTCCGCAAGAAGCTCGTCGGCTTCAAGGTGGAGGGGCGGGGCATCGCGCGCCACGATCACCCGGTGGCGGTGGGCGGCGAGACCGTCGGGACCGTCACGAGCGGGACGCAATCCCCGACGCTCGGCGAGGCCATAGGGCTTGCGCTCGTCTCGCCGGGGGTACAAGATTCCTTCGACGTCGTTATACGCGACCGGCCCGTGGAGGCGCGGGCCGTGCCGCTGCCGTTCTACAAGCGCAAGAAGAAGTAGGGGAGGGGAGCCGAATGTCCGTACCGGGGGATCTCCAGTACACAAAGAGCCACGAGTGGGTCCGCGTCGAGGGCGACGTGGCGACCGTCGGCATCACAGACCACGCCCAGGACGAGCTCGGAGACGTGGTCTTCGTCGAGATGCCCGAGCAGGGCGCGACGCTTGCGGCCGGCGACTCCTTCGGCGCCGTCGAGAGCGTCAAGGCCGTCTCCGACCTGTACGCCCCCGTCGGGGGGGAGGTCGTCGAGGTCAACGGGGCCCTGGAGGATAGCCCGGAGAAGATCAACGAAGACCCCTACGGCGAGGGCTGGATCCTGAAACTCCGCACCTCCGACGAGGCCGACCTCCTCTCAGCCGCAGATTACGAGAAACTGCTCGAAGAAGAATCGTAAGCCGCGGACGCACGGACCTTCCCGCCCACGCGGACGGCCGACCCCCAGAACCGCCCCCGATCCTCCCCGTCCCCGCGAGAACGGACGTAAAATCGGCCACCTGATCCTGCACATTTCGCTCGACGAACCACGCCGAGAAGACCACCAGAGGTTACAGGAAGAGCGCACGCATAAAGGAAATCCCTGGTAAACGGCTATGTGCGAATCGCAGGTATTTGCAGAAAGTTTCTAAATTCACCGTTCCAAGCCCTTTACAAAGTGTGGCGAGCCGGTTAATATCCTGCCAGTCGGTTGGTGCGAAACTAAACCGGCACAATTAAAGAACCCGGGGCGCCACTCCTCCTTTCCCTTTCCCCACCTATCACCCCTAGGCGCTCCGGGTTCTTCTCTTTTTAGCCATCAGCTTTCAGCGGTCAGCAATCAGCCAAAAGCACGTGTCGTCACCCGGATCGCGTTATTCCCGTCTCTTCTGGGCAATAGGAAGCGGCTACCGACATCTTTGCCGGTAGCCGCAAGCTGACGGCTGAAAGCTGATGGCTGACCGCTCTAAGAGGCCTCCTGGCCCTCCGCCTGAGTCAGGTAATAAAGCGTGTGCATGAGTTGGGCGGTTGGGTCTATGCGGTGGACGTCCACGTGGGATGGGACGTGGAGGAGGACGTCGGTGTAGTTGAGGATGACGCGGATGTTGGCGTCGGTCATGAGGTTCGCGACGTGCTGGGCGGCGGAGGCCGGGGTGGCGATGATGCCGATGATCTCCTCGGCTTCGGCCACGCTCTTGGCGAGCTCGTCTATGTGCTTGACGACCACGTTGCCGACGGTGCGCCCGATCTTATCGGTGTCGGAGTCGAAGACGTCGTGGATGACGAAGCCCCTCTTGGGCAGGATGGTGCTCGCCGCGATGGCGCTCCCCAAATTGCCGGCGCCCACGAGCGCGATGTTGTACGTCTGCCTGAGCCCCAGGATGTCCCTCACGGCCTCGACCAGGTCGTGGGACTGGTAGCCTACACCCCGCGTCCCGGAGAAACCGATGGCGTTCAGATCCCTCCGAACCTGCACCGGGTTGATGCCGGTAAAGTCCCCCAATTCCTTGCTGGAGACCGCGTCGCGGCCCTCTTCTATGAGCTGCTGCGTGGTCCTGAGATATTTCGTCAGCCTATTCGTCAGGCCGGGCTGTAGCGTGGTTCGCAACTCTCCCGCTCCTTCTTATTCGTGGTTCAGATGACCGTGGCCGCATTGTAACAAAATAGGACGTTCTTGCAATAAAGGTGCTCTTAACCGACAACTACTCAGTAAGCAAGACTGGTTACAGGAGTCCCCGGCAAATCGTTCCGCGTTTGCCCGGCGGCCGTGGGGCGTGTACTTTTCCCTTGTCGGAGGGCGTCGGGATGGGCAGGGTCCAGGGTGGAGACGGTCTTGTGGGGTGTTCTGGTCGTGGGCCTCTCGGTCGCGCTGGCGGTCGCGGGGTTCGCTGTGGTGCGGCGCTTCGTACCGCTGGGTCTTCGGGAGTTGCACAGCAGCAACACCGCCGTGATGTTCGCGGCGTTGTACGTGATATACGGCCTCATAGTCGGCTTCTCCGCGTACTTCGCCTCCTACCAGTACGACACGGCGCAGAAGACCGTCGAGGCCGAGGCCGGCAGCGTGGAGGAGCTGCACCGGCTGGCGGAGGGTTTTCCGGAGGTGGAACGGCAGGAGGTGCAAAATTTGTCCGAGTCCTACGCCCGAACCGTGGTGGAGGAGGGGTGGCCCATGATGCGCGAGGGCTGGATCAGCGCGCGGGCCGGGACGATCTCTGACGAGCTTCGGCGTGGCGTCCTGGCCTTCGAGCCCCGCACGGAGGGAGAGGGAGCCCTCTACTCGCAGGCCCTCACGCTCGTCGGGGAGTTGGACCAGAACCGGGCTTTGCGGCTGCTGGAGGTCCGCGAGGGCATCCCGTCCATCCTGTGGGTCGTGCTGATCCTCGGTGGGGCCGCTACGGTGTGCTTTACCTACCTGCTGGGTGTCGGGGCGGAGTGGCTCCACGTGTCCATGATCGTCGCGTACACTGCCGTCCTGGCCCTCATTCTCTACACGGTCTGGGCCCTCGACTACCCTTTCGACGGCCTCGTCCAGGTTGGCCCCGACGCCTTCGAGGCCGCCCTCTCCAGGATGGAGTCTTACAGAGGACGGTAAGAGCCGGGCCCCGTGTACCATAAGGCTTCTGTTTCGAAAGAAGGGAGGGGTTCGATGGAGTACCGGCGGTTGGGCGGGAGCGGGGTGAAGGTCAGCGAGATCTCCCTCGGAAGCTGGCTGACTTACGGCGGCAGCGTCGCCGAGCAGCAGGCGACGGCCTGCGTCCACAGGGCCTACGACCTCGGCATAAACTTCTTCGACACCGCCAACGTGTACGTGCGCGGGGCTGCCGAGGAGATCGTCGGCAACGCCCTAAAAGGCTTCGAGCGCGACTCCTACTTTCTCGCCACGAAGGTCTACTTCCCGATGGGCGACGGGCCGAACGATCGGGGCCTCTCGCGCAAGCACATAACCGAGCAGTGCCACGCGTCGCTTAAGCGGCTCGGGGTGGACTACGTGGACCTCTACCAGTGCCACCGCTACGACGAGGGGACGCCGCTCGAGGAGACCATGCGGGCATTGGATGACCTCGTTCGGCAGGGCAAGGTGCTGTACGTCGGCGTCTCCGAGTGGACGGCGGAGCAAATAGGCGAGGCGTTGCGTATCGCGAAGGAGATGAACCTGGACCGGATCGTCTCCAACCAGCCGCGCTACAACATGATCCAACGCCAGATAGAAGCCGAGGTCGTCCCGCTCTCCGAACGCGAGGGCGTGGGCCAGGTCGTCTTCTCTCCGCTCGCCCAGGGCGTCCTCACCGGCAAGTACCGCCAGGGCGAGGAGCCGGAACAGGGAACCCGAGCCGCCGACCCAGAGTCCAACCGCTTCATGCGGCAGCTCATGAACCAGGACGTCCTCTCTGCGGTGGAAGGGCTGCGCGCCGTAGCCTCGGACGCGGGCCTCAGCATGCCCCAGCTCGCGCTCGCGTGGGTCTTGCGGCAAGAGAACGTCAGCAGCGCCATCATCGGGGCATCGAGGCCCGAGCAGGTCGAGGACAACGCGGCGGCTTCGGGGGCGGAGCTGCCGCCGGACGCGCTGGATCGGATAGATGAGATCCTCGACGGCGTGATACAGCGCGGCTAGGTATCGTCGGGCCCGGCTTCCCTCGCCGGGCGCGATGTTGTAGCATGAGGGGCGTGGAACGGGACTACACAGGGCTTATCGGTAAGGACCGCCCCTACGGACGGCTCGCTCGACCGTCCCTGCCCCGGCCGATCCTCTAGGGATTGCGCCCGGGGCATCCGCGTCTCTCCGGTCTCTCCGGAACCCACCCGCGGAAGGGTCTCTGTCCACGCATCGAAGACCGAAGGAAACAACGATGTTGGCGTTTAACCGTACAGAAGTTTCGGAGACAAGGTCAGGCCTCCGTGTCCGGCGGATGGAGGTCTCGGACGTCGAGCGCGTCCTGGAGCTCAGAAGCGTCGTGCGCTGGGCGACCGACCCGCGGGCGTTCGACCTCCTGCGCGGCGTCCGCGACGCCCGGTGGTTCGTGGCCGAGGCGCCGGACGGCGGGCTGGCCGGGATGGTCGGGGCGGTGCCGCTGGGGACCGTCGGCATCCTGTGCCACCTGGCCGTCCATCACGAGTACCGCGGGTTCGGCCTCGGCAGGGAGCTCTCGACCTGGGCCGTCGCGTACCTCAAGAGCCGTGGGACTAAGACCATCCGGCTCTACGCAACGGGGCCCGCGGAGGGCATCTACAGGTCCCTGGGTTTCAGGGAGATGGGGCGGCGCACGGTCTACCGGCTCGACGGACCCGCGCGAGAAGCCGGGCCCGAAAGCGCAGGAGCCTGCCGGGTCGACACGTTGCGGTTCGGGGACCTGCCGGAGCTCTACGGCGTGGACCTCTGGGGCCATGGGGCGGACCGTTCGCCCCTCATCTTCTCCGCCCTCGGGCTGCGCTCCGGGCGGGGGTTCGTGGCGAGGGGTGCGGCCGGGAGGATAGAGGGGTACCTGATCCTGGACGCCTCAGATGACCCCCTCCGGATCGGCCCCTTCTCCGCCGGAGACCCCGGGACGGCCCGGCGCCTGCTCCTCTGCGCCCTCGAAGCGGCGGGCGACGGCCCGGTCCGCGCTATCGCCACCGGCCCGGACGGTTGCCCGTCCCACGACCTGTTCGACGAGTTCGGCTTTGTCGGGAGCGAGGATCGCCTGCGGATGGAGCTCGGCGAAGAAGCGGCCGGTCCGGGCGGCCTCGTCCAGTACGGCACGACACCGTTTATGGCCACGTAGGCTTCAGGCGTCAGGTACGTGCGGAGGATCTTTAGAGTGGCATTCACGTCCCAAGGAGGGGAGTGGGCGTATTGCGACGCATAAAGACGGATAAGGTTAGTGAGGCCGGGCCGGAGACCCGACCTGCCACGTGGGTTTGAAGCGTGTAACGTTTCTGGGATGATAGCGGGCGTGAGCCGCCGCGAATGCTACTTGCCGGACCTGGACGCCTACCACGGGTGGGCGCGGACCGGGCCTTGCTTCGTCTGCGGGATCGTGGCGCGTGATCCTGACTTTCCCGACCACCACGTCGTCTACGAGGATGACGACGCCATCGCCTTCTTCAACAGGTGGCCGACGCAGTACGGTTACACGCTCGTCGCACCGAAGGAACACAGAGAGCAGGCGACGGGGGACTTCACGGTCGAGGAGTACCTGGGCCTCCAGCGGGTCATCTACCGGGTCACGGAGGCGGTGCGCGAAGAGGTCGGGGCGGAACGGATCTACGTCCTCTCGTTGGGATCCAATCAGGGAAATGCCCACGTCCACTGGCACATCGTACCCCTTCCGCCCGGGACGCCCTACGAGAAGCAGCAGTTCGCCGCCGTCATGTTAGAGACTGCGGGCGCTCTAGACGTACCGGAAGAGGAGAAGGACGCCCTCGCCGCGCGCATCGGCTGCAGGATGGAGCGGTCGTAGTGGCGGGTTTGGGCAACGGGGTTCCGGTCCTCAGCGGCGTGTACGTCTACCCCATAAAGTCCTGCGGCGGCATCTCCCTGCAGAGCGCGGACCTCAGGGCTACCGGGCTGCGTGACGACCGGCGCTGGATGCTCGTGGACGAGAGTGGCGGGTTCATGTCGCAGCGCCGGCACCCGAGGATGGCCTTGATCTCGCCCCGCATCACCCCGGACCGCCTCGTCGTCCGCGCCCCCGGCATGCCGGACCTGGAGGTTCCGTTCGAAGGGGAACACGGAGAACGAATCGACGTCGAGGTCTGGGGCGACGCGCAGCGCGGCGTGCCCGTCGGCGGGGAGGCCGACCGCTGGTTCGGACGGTACCTGGGCTTCCCGTGCCGGCTCGTCCGCAAGCCCGACGACGACGTGAGGCCCGTTGACTCCGCGTACGCGAGGGACGGCGACCAGACGAGCTTCGCAGACGGCTTCCCCCTGCTCCTGATCTCCGAGGCCTCCCTCGAAGATTTGAATAGAAGGCTGGAAAGCCCCGTCCCCATGAACCGCTTCAGGCCGAACCTCGTTGTCCGGGGCTGCGGCCCTTACGCCGAGGACGGTTGGGGGGAGATCAGGGCGGGGGGCGCGGTCTTCCGGGTCGCGGAGCCGTGCCCGCGGTGCGCGATCACGACGGTGGACCAGGAGTCGGGGAAGCGCGGCAAGGAGCCGTTGAAGACCCTTGCCGCGTACCGCAAGGCCGAAGGCGAGGTGTGGTTCGGGCGGAACCTGATCCACACCTCCCTCGGCACCGTCCGCGTCGGCGACCCCGTCGAGGTCACACCACGCTAGAGCCGCCGGCGAGGACCCTCGCCAGAAGGTCCGGTTCCACGTTGCCGCCGCTTATGACGGCGACGTTCAGGCGGGTGTCGGGGAGCTCGTGGCGGTGGAAGAGGTGGGCGGCGAACGTCACGGCGCCGCTCGGCTCGGCGACGAGGCGTACCCGGAGGGCCAGGCGGCGCATGGCGTCCAGGATCTCCTCTTCCGTGACGGCGATGATGTCGTCTACGAAGGCCAAAACGTGCTCGAAGGGCGCGTCGCCGAGCTTTCGGACACGGAGGCCGTCGGCGACCGTCCGCCCGACCCTCTCCGCGGGAAACTCGACGAGCCGTCCGGTCCGCAGGCTCTCGCGGGCGTCGGCGGCGAGTTCGGGCTCCACCCCGATCACCTTCACGTCCGGCCTGTTTTGCTTGATCGCCGCCGCCACGCCGCTTATGAGACCGCCGCCGCTCACCGGGACCAGTACCGTCTCTACGTCGGGCAAATCCTCCAGGATCTCAGCCCCCACGGTCCCCTGGCCGGCGATGAGGACCTCGTCGTCGTACGGGGGAACGGGGACGTAGCCGTGCTCCGCCGCGAGCTCTTCGGCCTTGCGGGCCCGCTCCCCGCTGTCCGGCCCGACGAGGACTAGCTCAGGGTCAAGCGCCGCCGTGGCTTCGAGCTTCCCCTTCGCGGCTTCACGCGGCATTACTATGGTGGCCTTTACGCCGAGGACGCGGGCTGCGTAGGCGACGGCCCTGGCGTGGTTGCCGCTGGAGTGGGCGACCACGCCCCGGGCGCGCTCTTCGGGGCCCAGGGAGGAGATCTTGTTGTAGGCGCCCCGCAGCTTGAAGGCGCCCGTCTGCTGGAGGCTCTCGGGCTTGAAGAAGAGCGACCGCATCCCGTCGCCGCCGGGGCAGGGGATCAGGGGCGTCTTTACCGCCACCCCTTGCAGCATCCGCCGCGCCGCCGCCACGTCTTCAGGCCGGATCATGGCCACCCTCCCGTCTCTCCAACCGCGCGAAGATTATATGCCAGAACCCGAAACTCGTTACAGGAGCGAAACAGGTTCTCAAACGCACCGCAAACCCCCCTCCCTATAATTCTCCGGGCTTATGGTCGAATCCCTGAAAACCCGGGCGATGGAACGGGCCTCGACGGGCCGCGGGTGAGGCGCGCTTGCGCCCTCTTGCTGGCCCTCCTGACGGCCGGGCTCGTGGTCGGGTGCTCTGATGCGGGACCCCTGGAGGGGGCCACGGACACGAGCGTGGACGCGAAATCCCGCCCGGAGGCGGTAGCGGTGGCGACGCCGGCGGCGGATGACCAGCCGGAGTCCACCGTCGGGGTGGCCTCCTCGGACGCCGCGGAGGACGGCGCGGGCGGGGCCGGGCCGTTCGGGGCGGAACCGCGGGCGGAAGGGGGATCCGGCTTCGAGGCCGACACCCTGCTCGCCGTCCGTCACGGGACACACGGGGACTTCGAGCGCGTCGTGCTGGACCTCGGCGCCGGGGAAGAGCCGGCCGGGGCTGTGCCGCGGTGGACGCTCGACAGCCCGGAGGATGACGGCCTCCTGCGCGTCAACCTGACCTCCGCCAACGCCACCGCCGTCTCGGACGGCGGGTTCGGCGACGGGTTGCTGGAGAGCTTCCACGTCGTGCGCGCGCCCGAGGGCGGCATGTTCGTTGACGTCCTCGCCAGAAAAGCCTTCCACTACCGGGTGCTGGAGCTTACCGAACCGGCCCGGCTCGTGATGGACTTCCGGCCAGCCGGCGCGCGCCCGAAAGAGCCACCCCCGGCTGAGGGCGGCGAGACCGTGCTCGTGGAGCCCCGTGCGGGGACCAGGATCTCCGACCCCCTCACCGTCAGCGGCTACTCGCGCAACTTCGAGGCCGCCAACACCATTATCCTCACGAACGACAGGGGAAAGGTGCTCGTCCGCGAGACCGTCATCGCCAACGACTGGAGCTCGACCTGGGGCTACTTCGAGGCCACCCTGAACCTGCCGTCGTTGCCAAACAAGGGCACCTTGAGCGTTGGAACCGCGAGCGCCCGCGACGGCTCGTTCGAGGGCGTCGAGATCCCGGTCCGCGGAGGTTAGCCTACCGGCCGGTCACCTGAGGGATTCGACGAGGTGCCGCGGGTCCAGCGGCTCGCCGGTGGCGCGCAGGACGGTGTCGCGCCAGTTCTCGCGGGCGCCGGGGCCGAAGAAGGATTCGAGGAGGTAGCGGCCGGCGACCTCGTTCTCGTAGAAGGGGCCGCGGGTTATGTTCTCTTCCAGGTAGTTCCTGAGCTGGGCGGCGATGAGGTTGCCGAGGACGTAGTTGTGGTAGTAGACGGGGGCTGTCGCCACGTGGATCTTGGCCGCCCAGTCCGGCTCGTCGCGCCCGGGCGGACGCTCCACAAGCTGCAACCCCTCGACGAGGTCCCACCAGACGCTGTTCAGGTCCGACCGGTCTGGGTCGGCGTAGAGCTCTTTCTCGAACCGGAACACCACGAGCGCCCACCGCGTGAAGACGAGCAGCTCTTCGCGCCGCCGCGCGAGGAGCTGCTCGTGCTCGCCCGCGAGGTCCTCCTCCGGCACGCCGGCCACGGCTCGCAGCCAGCCGGGTTCCTCGGCTAAAGAGCCCATCATCAGGGCGATGGCCTCGGTCGTGGCGATATGGGAGACGCCGCGCAGCAGGTACGGCAGCTTCGGGTTTACGTGCCTATCGTAGACGGCGTGGCCGAACTCGTGGAGCATGGTGTTCATCCAGTAGGCGTCCGGCCTGCCGGCCCGCAGGTTCGCCAGCACCCGCACGTCGTAGGGGTAGTCCCGCCCCACGGAGAGGCAGAAGGCGTGCTGGTTCTTGCCGGGCCGCGCGTACAGGTCGCTCTTCGCCACGACACCCCGCACGTCGAGCCCCAGAGCGTCGTAGGTCTCGCGCATGAGGGCTTCGAGGTCAAGGCCCTCGAAGAAGCGGTCCGTGTTCAGGCTCCCGTCCTCCGGGGGTTCCTGGAAGAACGGGTCGGACAGGAGCCACGGCCTCACGGCCTCGCCCCCGAACTCCTTCAGGAGATCCCGGTCCAGGCGTTCTTTTAGCTCCCGAAAGGGGGCGTCGGTTGCGGCCTGGAGGTCGGACATGAGATCCTCGAGATCCGCGACCGGCATCTCCTGGAGGTCCAGGGAGCGGTGGTAGTGGTCAGGGTAGCCTGCCCCCCGGGCGAGCCGGTTCCTGAGTCGGGCGAGCTCCCGGACGGTCCCCTCGACCTCGCGGCCGACGGTCTTGGACGCCTCCCACGCCTCGCGCCTCACCGCCTCGTCGGGGGAGGTGCGCAGGATGTCCCGCACCTCGTTCTCCCCGACCGGCCTGCCGCCAACCGTACCCCGGTGGTTGCCGTAGACCGCGTTGGCCTCGGCCTCCAGCTCCTCGATCCTGTCCATGACCCCAGCGTCGCCCCGCCTGGCCGCGAACGTCCTGTAGAGGACGTCAACCTGCCGCCGCAGGAGCTCGTCGTCCAACGACTCCCGCTCCTCGTACCAGGCCGCGACCTTCTCCTGCTCCTCTCTGTCGGCGAAGAGCCGGTTGTACGCGGTGCCCGCGCTGACGAGCGCCTGTTGAGCCTCTTCGGAGCCCGTAACGGCCAGGTTCCACCACGCCTCGGCCACCGTCTTCTCGACGGGCGCGACGCGCTCCTCGAAAGAGGAGATAAAGGCCCGTATGTCGGTGGGGGAGGTCAGCGCCCGGCGGCGTCGCGGCGGTTGCCGAGCCAGATCACGACGAGCAGGGTGACGACGCCAACGGTCGCGAACCGCAGCAGGCTCTCTGGTTGACCCTGCCCGCCGACGACGAGCGCCGCAACGAAGACCAGGGCGAGCCCGGCCCACCCCGCCGCCCTGAAGGCCAGGTAGCCGGCGACGAGCCCGACGAGCGTGTACAAGATGAACATGAACGGGGCCAGGGCCGTGAGGAACGCGAAGACCCCGGGGTTCTCGCCTCCCGCCCACAGCCCGACCTGTCCCACCGCGATGAACGCCAGGAACGCCCCCACAAAGCTCACGGCCCCGGACTTGAGGGTTATGGGCTCGGGGTCGAGCCGGTGCGGCTCGTACCAGCGCGCCTCGCTTACGTCGTAGCGGCCCCTGGTCCTCGTTCTGGTGTCCCTGCCGGAACCGCCGCCGGAGGATCCCTCTTTCCTGCCGAAGCGGCCTTTGAGGCGCTCGCCCAGGGACGGGCCGCCGGTTTCGCGGGCGCGGCGGCGGGAGGAGAGCTCGTCCTCGGACGGTCCGAAGTCGAACTGGAGGCCGGCTAGCTGTTCGGCGGCATGGGCGAGGTCGAGGGCCTCGTCGTGCTCGCGGCGGCGGTCCGGGTCCGAAAGGACCGCGTTCGCCTCCTGGATGCGGGAGAACTTCTCCGCGCTTCCGCCGGGATGGTCGGGGTGAAGGCTCTTCGCGAGGTTGCGGTAGGCGTTACGGATCTCCGCCTGCGAGGACTCGCGCCCAATGCCGAGTACCTCGTAATAGTTGGTAGTATTCGCCATCGTTTCCCTATTCTAACCCAAGCCAGTGCCCGTAGCCGCTCCCGACAACGCGAGCCGTATCTCTTCCAGGCACCACCCGTCCGCCTCCGTCCCGGCCGCCTCCCGAAGCGCCTCCTCACAGCCCCCGATCTCACCCAGAGCCCAGGCCGCGTGCCCCCGCACGAGCGCCGAAGGGTCGTTACTCAAGCATTCGATGAGCGCCGGGACCGCCTTCTCCAGCCTCAGGTTCCCGGCCGCGACACAGCAGTTTCTGAGAAGTCCGGCCCGCCCCGGCCGTGTGAGCGGCGTTCCGGCGAAGCGATCCTCGAACTCCTCGTCGGTCCGGATCTCGAGCACCTCCTCGATCTCCAGGTACGGACCGGAGCCGCTCTCCGCCGAGAACTCCGGCCAGCGGCTCTTCGTGGCCTTCGTCTTGTTGTACGGGCAGACCTCCTGGCAGACGTCGCAGCCGAAGGCCCAGTCGCCCACCTTCGGGCGCAGTTCGCGCGGGATCTCACCCGAGTTCTCTATCGTGAGGTACGAGATGCAGAGCCTGGCGTCCACCACGCCGGGGGCCTTTATGGCGCCGGTCGGGCAGCGGTCCATGCAGCGGGTGCAGCGTCCGCAAGTCCCCGTGCCCGGCTCGTCTGGCTCCAGTTCCAGGTCCACGATCAGGTCCGCGATAAAGAAGTAAGACCCGATATCCCCGTCTATAAGACACGAGTTCCGCCCGAAGAACCCGAGCCCCGCGCGCTGGGCCGCCGACCGCT
>JALZNL010000685.1 GCA_030857715.1 Actinomycetota bacterium
CAGACAGTGGAAGGGGATGGCGTGGGCTTCAACGCGCGGGGCGAGGTCAGGGTGATTTGAGACGACGAGCGGTATCTCGACGTCGAGCTCCCCGGCGTCCCAGCGCCAGAGGAGGTCCGTCAGGCAGTGGTCGTAGCGGGAGACGAGGACCGCCATCTTCTTCGGGGTGTCGGTGTGGCTGACGTGCCAGTCCATGCCGTGGCGGCGGGCGAGGGGACGGAAAGCGCCGGCGAACTCGTCGCGGGCCAGGCCGAAACCTTCGCCCTCGATCTCCAGGCGCATGAAGAACGTCCCCCCGTCTGAGACGTACTGGTCGGCCGAGAGGATGTTGCCGTCGTGCATCGAGATAAAAGAGGAGAGGGCGGAGATCAGTCCCTTCCTGTCCGGGCAGGAGACGGTGAGGCGCAGGTTGTAGGCCAACGCTTTAGGTGCGGTCCCGGATCTGGGTTACGGCCGGGTCGAAGAAGAGGTCCAGAAGCCAGTCCGCCGCGATCCTGGCCCGGCTCTGCGGGCTCTCCAGCTTGTACAGGTAGGTCGCCCGCCAGAAGAGGGAGGCTATGAGGCCGCTGAACTTGACGTTCATTACCTGGTTGACGGCGAAGTCGCTTCCTATCTCCACGAGCTGGCCGACGGGCTTGTAGTCAAAGGGCCTCATCTCACCGCCGTCTATGGCGGCGAGGATGTTCCTCGCGACGGCCTTGCCCTCCTGCGTAGCGGCCTGGGCGTTGGGCGGCACCGGGGTCCCGTCCTCCTCGACGGTCGCGGCGCAGTCGCCGACGCCCCAGACGTTCCCGTGGCCCTCGACGCGCATGAAGGCGTCCGTCTTGAGGCCCTTTCGCTCGTCGGCGGGAAGGGGGAGATCGTCCAGCTTCTCGCTCGCGCGGGCGCCCGCGGTCCAGATGGCGTTCTCCGTCGGGATCTCCTGCCCGTCCGAGAGGATCACGCGGTCCGCCTTGATCTCCCTGGCTCTAACTTCGTTGCGGACCTCTATTTGTAGGTCGGCGAGTTTTTTTCGGGCGGTTCGCCTGAGGGCGGGGTCGAGCTCTTTGAGGATCTGCTCGTTGCTGTCCACGAGCACGATCTTGACCCGGTGCGGGTTTATGTTCGGGTAGTCGGGCGTCAGGATGTCGTGGACGAGGGCGTGGAGTTCTGCCGCGACCTCAACGCCCGTGGCCCCGCCGCCGATGACGACGAACGTCAGGCGGGAGTCCGGCACGTCCCCGCGCGAGAGCGTGGTTTCCTCGTAGCGCTCGATCACCCGGTTCCTTATCGCCTCGGCGGCGCTGATGCCCTTGATGCTGATGGCGTACTCCTCGACGCCGGGGATGCCGAAGTACGCGGGCTCCGCCCCGAGCGCCAGGACGAGGTGGTCGTAGGGAAACTCCCGGCCGTCCGCGGTCACGCATTGCTTCTCCAGGTTCAGGCCTTCCACCTCGGCGCGGCGGAAGCTGGCGCCGTCCCGGATCAGGGCCCGCCTGAGGGGCTGCGCGACGTTATTGGAGTCTATGTCGCTGCTGATGCACCCGGCGAGCATGGGCCAGAAGGTAAAGAAGTTCTCCCGCGAGATGACCATGACCCCGACGTCGGTGCGGCCCCGGGTCATCTTGCACAGGCTCTTTGCGGCCGTGTAGCCGGCGAAGCCGCCGCCCAGGATGAGGATGCGGTTCGGGAAGTCCCGGAAGGGCGCCCGCTCCCACGGCTCGTAGCGGTGGCCGCCTCCCGAAAAGATCAGGCGCCGCAGCACCTCCGCCGCGACCGCCCCGCCCACCGCCGTGAGCGCCCCCCTTGCGAACCGGTTCAACCCACGCCTCCCTCGTACACGGACCATCCTCGGACATACTAATGCGCCCCGCGCCCGAATGGAAACGCGCCACCGGCCTTGACGGAACGCTATCCCTGCTCTACGTTCCCTCCCCATGAACCTGGACAAACACACCCGAGCCCTGGTCGATTACCTCTCCGCCGCCGCCGACCTCGACTCGGCCGCGTCGGTCCTCCACTGGGACCAGCAGACGTACATGCCCCCAGGCGGCGTCGCCGCCCGCGCGGAGGCCCTCGCCA
>JALZNL010000686.1 GCA_030857715.1 Actinomycetota bacterium
GCCGGCGTCCATGAACCTCTCCGGGCCTACGGTGCGGACCTGGACCTGGTAGTCCGGCTCCTCCCGGACGGCGGGGCTCAGTGGCAGTGGATAAGTACCGAGGGGGTAGAGCCGGAGCCCGATCTCCCGCGCCGAGCGGAGGGCCAGACGCACGTTGTTCGCGTACTCCCCCTCCAGGTCAGCGAGCGAGCGCACCGGGGGCGTGTTGATTTCGACCACGCCCTTCACCCACTCGGGCGCCAGGCAGGCTGCGCCGCCGTCGCCCTCCCTCTCCCTGCAACGCTCCAGGAACTCGTCCGCCCGCACCGAAGGCTCACCGGACTCTTCGACCAGAAAAAACTCTTGCTCCAGCCCGATGCTGCGGTCCAACGGCCGATCTTCCTCGTCCATCCTGCTCCCGGAGAAGTGGGTCACGTTCCTCCCTTCCACGGGGAACTCTACTCCAGGGTTTGCCCCGCGTCTTTGGCCTGCAGGAGAAAAACCCGCCGCGGGTGACCCGCGGGCCCTGCGCCAGGCTGTAACCTTCGGACCTCGGACTCCCATGGGTACGGGCTCATCCGTGCGCCGTCTAGCGCGCAGGGGCCTCTGGATGCGCCTTGGTATAGAGCCCGACGTCGAGGTGGTGGGCGAGGCCGAAGACGGGGCTGGCGCTCTGGACGGGGCCGCCGCCCACGCTTCGGACGTGGTGCTCATGGACCTCAGGATGGCCGGCGTTGACGGTATAGAGGCGACGTCCGCGCTAAAACTGGTCCACCCGGGGGTCGCCGTCGTTGTGCTCACGCTGCAGGACGACGAGGCGACTAGGGGTCGGGCGCGGCGGGTTTCGTCGGCAAGCACCAGCCTGAGGGGGACCTGATCGAGGAGATACGCCGGGCGGCCCGAGGCCGAGGCCCCTGACGAACACCAGCAACACGGCGCAGGACGACGGTTCTGGCGTTTGTGGCGCTGGCGATGCTGGCGGCGAGCCCGACCTGGGCCGCAGGGTTCACGGTGAGAAGCCGCCGTACTGGGGTTCCGGAAAGGACGAGTTTTCCTGTCCGCCCTACCCCGTAGGGCGGGTGCCGACCTGGCTGCCGACCCAGACGTAGCCGTCGGACCAGGCCTCGCGCTTCCAGATCGGCACGATCTCCTTGATCCGCTCTATCGCGTACCGGCTCGCCTCGAAGGCCGGGCCTCTTCTGGGGGAAGCGACCACGATGGCGACGCTCGCTTCTCCGGGGTCAACCCGCCCGATCCTGTGTACGATGGCGACGTAACCCACGTCCCACCGCCCCTCTATCTCCGCCCCGATCTCCTCCAGCTTCCGATCCGCCATCGGCCGGTAAGCCTCGTACTCCAGATACTCGACGGAGTTCCCGCCAGACTCATCCACCCGCGTCGTCCCGACGAAGGTCGAGACCGCGCCGCAGTCAGGCCTCTGGGCACCCTCGATCATCGCCCCCACGTCTATCTTCTCCTCGACGATGGCGAACAAGGTCTTCCTAACCGCCGGAGACGGGCGGGAGCACTGCCACCTCGTCGTCGGGGCCGACGCGCCCGTCCATCCGCGCGTACTCGCCGTTGACGGCGAAAGCCAGTGTGTCGCGCATGGAGGAGAGCTCCGGGTGCCTCTCGGCGAGCAGCGGCCAGACCTCCGCCAGGGTCGTGGCTTCTGCTATCTCGAGTTGGACCTTGCGCGCGCCGGCCCGGTCGGCCGCCGCGCCGAAGAGGAGGACCTCCACCACAGCCTAAGCCTCCGGCTCCGGGACGTAGTCCGGGCCTACGATGACCTTGAGGGCGTGGGGGACGACGGAGAAGCGGGCTGGGTCGTCGCCGACCACCTCGCCGTCCACGGTGAACTCGAGGCCGGGCGGCTGGGTCTCGACCCGGATCTCCTTCGCCCGCGCGCTGAACACGCCCTCCTTGCCCAGGTAGTCCGCCCTCGCCACGGAGGCAGGCGCGAGCTGCAGCAGGTCCGCCAACCCCAGCTTCTCTATGATGACGACGTCGAGCAGGCCGTCCTCGGGGTTGGCCCTGGGGGCCGCGAGCCAGCCGCCGCCCGCGTAGCGGCA
>JALZNL010000687.1 GCA_030857715.1 Actinomycetota bacterium
GCCGTCTATGATGACGTGGGCGACGTGTATTCCCCGCGGCCCGAACTCGCGGGCCATGCTCTGGGCGAGCGCCCGCAAACCGAACTTGCCGACCGCGAGCGCCGAGAAGCGGGCCGAACCGCGCAGGGCCGCCGTCGCGCCGGTTAGCAAAACGGTGCCGCGGCCCGCCTCGACCATCGCCGGCAAGACCTGTTGGGCGGCGTAGAAGGCTCCGGCGCAGTTGGCCTTGAAGCACTCGTCGAATGTCTCGGGGGAGAGGTCCAGGATGCCGCCCATCTGGAAGGCGCCGGCGTTGTAGACGAAGACCTCCGGGTCCCCGAGGTTGTTCCGCACCTCGTCGAGCGCCGCGGCGACGGAGGCCGGGTCCGTGGCGTCGGCGGAGACGGGGAGCGCCGTGCCGCCCGCGTCCTCTATCTGCTTTTGCACGTTGGCGACGCCCTCTGCGCGGCGGGCTATGAGGGCCACGGCGAAGCCTTCGCGGGCGAAGCGGCGGGCCACGGCCGCCCCGAGGCCAGGGCCTACTCCGAGTACTGCGGCCGTCTTACCGTTCATGCGCTATTCCTTTCTCTCGGGTCATTCCTCTATCCTGAGGCCGAGCACGACGAGGTCCCTCTCGATCTCGTCGTGCTCGGCGACCCTCGGGAAGCGGGCCCACGTCTCGAAGCCGAAGCCCTCGAAGAGCGCGACGCTGGCCTCGTTGTGGGCGAAGATGCCGGCCGTGAGGGTCTTTATGCCGAGTCCGGGGGCCCGGCTGATGGCCTCCTCGACCAGGTGCCGGCCGAGGCCTTCGCCCCGGCGCCCCCGGCTGACGTAGACGCCGACCTCGGCGGTCGCGTGGTAGGCGGGACGGCCGTCGTAGAAGTCGCCGAGGCTCAGCCAGCCGACGATACCGTCTTCGTCCTCCATCACCCACAGCGGCCTTCGCGACGGGTCGTGCGCGTGGAACCAGGCCGCGCGGTCCTCGACGGAGACAGGCTCCGTGTCTGCGGTGGAGAGGCGGGTTGGCACCGCGGAGTTGTAGATGCCCACGATGGCCGGCAGGTCCTCCGCGGTGGCGTCTCGGATCTTCACCGGGGGAGATCCTTGCGGGCGAGGGTCCAGAGCCAGGTCTCTTCATCGTCGCCGGTGCGCGGCTCGGCGTGGAGGATGTCGAAACCGGATCGGCGCAGCATCGTCACGTTGGTCTCCGCGTCGTAGTGGCTCCAGCGCATCGGGGCGCCCCATCCCTCCCAGTCGTAGTCCTCGCCCTCGAAGCCCGTCAAGGTAAGGGTCGCCAGGAAGAGGCCGCCGGGCCCCAGCCAGCGGTGGATCTTCTCCAGCAATGCCAAATGTTCCTCCCTCGGCACGTGGATGATGGAGTGGAAGGCAACGACGGCGCCGAAAGTTCCGGGTTCGAATTCCAGCGCCGTCATGTCAGCTTTCACGAAGGTAGCGTCGGGGACGAGCTTGCGGGCGAGGCCCAACTGTCTCTCTGAGAAGTCCACTCCGGTTACGGTGAACCCTCTGGCGGCCAGCCAGCGGGTCGCCGGGACGCCCGCTCCGCAGCCGAGGTCCAGAACAGCCGCGCCGGGCGGGAGGTCCCGGGCCATCTCTTCCAATGCGGAGAGGGCCAGCGGGTCTTGCGGGTCTTTTGTGGCGAGGTATTGCTTGGCCACGCGGTCGTAGCCCTTCTCGACCAGTTCCCGGTGCGGGTCGTTCACCGGGCGGTTACGCCGCCGTCCACGATCATGCACGCCCCTATGACGGAGGCCGACTCGTCGGCGGCCAGGTAGGCGGCCATCGCGGCGATCTCCTCCGGCGTCACGAACCGGCCGTGGGGCTGGCGGGCCTGCATGTTGGCCCTCGCCTCCTCCGGGTCGTCGTAGCCGCTCGTTATGCGCGCGACCCAGGGCGTGTCCACCGTACCCGGGGCGATGCAGTTGACCCTGACGCCCTCGCCGACGTGGTCGATGGCCGACGCCCGGGTCATGGCGAGGATGGCCCCCTTGGCCGCCGAGTAGACGGCCCGGTCCACGAGCCCGACGAGCGCCGCCACGGACGACATGTTTA
>JALZNL010000136.1 GCA_030857715.1 Actinomycetota bacterium
AGGAAGAAGGGTCCGGGTGCGTCCTTGGCAAGGTCCAGGTACTCCATCGAGCGCCGGAAGACCCGCGGGGCGAACCAGTCTTCCTCGCTCTTTCGGTGGGCGACGTTGGCCCTGTACTGGCGGACCTTGTCGCGCATGCTCTGGTTGTTTCCGGGCACGGTGTAGCGGTCGACCTCCGCGTCGGTGATTTTGAGCGCCGAACGGAACCGGTCGCGCTCCTGGCCCCGGATGAAGTCGAAGACGCCGAAGCCCCTGTGGAAGTTCATCGACGGCTTGAACTGGTGGTAGGTGTCGGTTACGAGGGTGGTGTCGTAGCCGTTTTCGGCCAGGGTCTCCGTGATGCTGACCTGGTCTTCGGGCATCCGCTGCCAGCCGGCGGGGAAGAACGTCTCTCCTCTTTGCGGCACCCAACCCCGAAAAGGCCAGGTGCGGGTGCCGGTGTAAACCGATCGCCTGGCATCTATGGTCGGTATGGATTCGGGGTAGGGACGGGTGAAGCGCAGGGACTCCTTCGCCAGGGCGTCGAGGTTCGGCGTCTTTATCCACGGGTTGCCGTAGGCCCCCACGTGATCCCTCCGCAAGGAGTCCAGGTTCACCAGTACGACGTTCATCTTTGACCCCCCCTTGGGAAGATACGATCCGTGCCGGAAGCCGAGCGCGGCTGAGGACCCGAAGAGCACAGCGCCTGCCGTCCCGGCGCCCGCGACCTTCAGGAACTGTCGTCTGGTCACGGCGTTACCCATTCGCGTTCCTCACGAGTCCCCGCCTTCCGCGACGCGGCAGTCCTCAGCCTCGCACTGGCGCAGCGCGTCAAGCTGCGAGTTGAGGCGTCGCAGGAGATCCTCGGGTGCTTCGTCGTAGACGTTCTCCAACTGGTGGGGGTCTTCATCGAGGTCGTAGAGTTCGTGCTCCCCGGTCTTGTACTCGACGAAGAGGTGTTCTTTGGTTCTGAGGGCTTTGAACCAGGGACGTCCCCACTCCTCGCTCGACTCCGCCCTGCCGGCCGAGGTCTTGCGCCAGTCCCGGGGGAGCGGGTCGCCGCTGACCAGCGGCGCCACCCGGCTCTCGTCCACGAACGGAGGGCGCGGTACGCCGCCCCTCTCGGCGACCGCCTCGACCAGGAACCTCAGGCGCCAGTCCTCCTCGGGCGTGGGCGTCTCGTCCAGCAGCGGCACGAGCGAGCGGCCGTCCACGAACTCCGGGGGCTCGACCCCGGCCAGGTCGGCGAAGGTGGGCGCGAGGTCGTTGTTGAGGACCGTGTGGGGGAGCTTCTCGCCCTCCGGCACGCCGGGGCCACGCACCATCAGGGGCACCCTTATGTCCTCCTCGTAGGCCGTCCACTTGCCCGCCCCTAAGCGGTGCTGGCCGAGGTGGAAGCCGTTGTCTGAGGTGAAGAAGACGTAGGTGTTGTCCAGCTCGCCCGTCTCGCGCAGGGAGTCGAAGAGATCGCCTACCATGTCGTCCACGGCCATCATGGACTGGAGGCGCTTGCGGCGCAGCTCCTCCATGTAGGCGATCTGGTCGGGGCCAAGCGGGGGGTTGTCCCTGATCCACCGCGGCTTGTCCGAGACGTCCTCTTCATTGAACGACGGCGGGCGGGGAAGCTCGACGTCTTGGAAGTCGTTCTCGTGGCGAGGGGCGGGGGTGGCGGGCTGGTGGGGGGCCTTGGTGCCGAGCCACACGAAGAAGGGACGGTCCGAGACAAAGAACGGCGGGTCGGCGCCGGCGGTCCGCTCGACGTAGTCGCTGGCTTTCTCCGAGAGGACGTCGTCTAGGTGGTAGGTGTCGGGGTCGTAGCGGATGACGGTGCCGTTCTCGTTGAGGTCGTTGCTCAGGAAGTTGCCCGAGATCCCGTACCATTCGTCCCATCCTGGGGGCACGTAGTCGCCGTAGTAGGCGTTGAGGTACTTGCCGAAGAAGGCCGTCCGGTATCCTTCCTCCTGCAGCCAGGTGGCAGCTGTGGAAGTGTCCCCGCCCGAGACGCGGAACCTCCCCGCGCCACCGAGCGGGGGCGCGTTCGTGAGGACCTGGTGGTTGTGGGAGTACTGGCCGCGCAGGGTGGTCGCCCGGCTCGGGCAGCACACGGAGTTGGTGACGAAGGCATTCTCGAAGGTGGTGCCCTTCTCGACGAGCTCCTCCCTGATGTTGGGCATGTGCTCCAGGGCCTCGGCGTCGAGGTCCCAGGTGGCAAGATCGTCGGTGGGGATCACGATAACGTTCGGGGGTTGCGGATCTTCTTCGGGGTCTCCGCCCCCGGCGCCACCCTCCGCGCCGTCCTCTGCGCCGCTCCCGGCGCCCGATCCTTTCGCTTCGGCCCCGTCCCGTCCCTCGTCGTCGGGCGTGCCGGTTGCGGCGCCGCAGCCGGCCAGCAGCGCCAGCGCCGCGGCCACCACGAGTGTCGCGAGGAGGACCTTCTCCAGGGGAGGCTCCGTCTGTGGACGAACCGCCACGCCTCAGTACCTCGGCAGGGGACCGCCGGCGTCCCCCAGCACGTAATCGTTCCACATGCTCTTCGCGACGTCGGGGTTGGCGGAGGCGATGTCTTTGTCCATCCCGGGGTCCTCGCGCAAGTCGTAGAGCTTCGCCTCCGAGCCGTCGTTCTTGGCGAACATGGCGTGATCCTCGTCGCGCGCCCAGGTGTGGTCGTGGTAGCCCAGCGTGAAGTGATCCCGCACCTCGGGCTTCCCACCGTCGAAGAAGACGGAGAGGTTC
Source organism: Actinomycetota bacterium (assembly GCA_030857715.1). Next base: position 2,713 of record JALZNL010000136.1, read on the forward strand.
TGACCCTGTAGCTGCCCCGCCATCCGTTCCGGCGCCTCCAGGCCCAGAAAGCCGAGGACAGTCTGCGTGACGTCGTGGGTGGAGGCGAAAAAGTCGCTCGTCTCGCCGGCCATCTTCCCCTCGGGGTGCCGGATCATGAACGGCACGTCCGTCACCTCCGGCCAGAGCGCCGCCGGCCCCTTGCCCACGACCCCGTGCTCGCCGTGGGCTATGCCGTGGTCGCTAAGCACCAGGAGCATGGTGTCCTCGAAGAGACCCAACTCCTCCATCTTATCCAGAAAGCGCCCGAGCCAGCGGTCGACCATCGTCACCTCGCCCGCGTAGAGGGCCTTCATGCGGTCGAGCTGCGCGTCGGTGAAGGAACCGACCGGCCCGTAGACCGGCTCCATGGGCTCCGGTCCCTCGAAGCCGTCGGAGTAGAGGCCCACGTATTCGTCCGGCGGGTCGTAGGGGGCGTGGGGGTCGTAGCAATCGACCGTCATGAAGAAGGGTCTGTCGTCCGCTTTGGCGAACTCGAGGTACTCGGAGGCGCGGTTGAAGACCATAGGGGCGAAGAAGTCCTCCTCGCCTTGCCGCCCGGCGACGTTCGCGAGGTACTGGGGGAAGTAGCCGTCGGGATTCAGTACCCGGTCGAGGTCCTCCTGGGGGAGCGTCCACATCGGTTTGTAGTTGTCCGTGGTCTGCCCGCGGATAAAGTCGTAGGCGCCGAAGCCCCGGTGCATGTTGTAGGAGGGCTTGAACTGGTGGAGGTTGTCCGTCACCATCATCGTCTGGTAGCCGCGCGCGCCCAGGACTTCGGCGAGGGTGACCTGGTCGTGCGGGATCGGCTGCCAGCCCTGCAGGACCGCGTTCTCGTCCTTGGGGACCCACCAGTCCCGAAACGGCCAGCTCCTCGCGCCCGTGTGTATCGCCCGGCGGGCGCAGATGGTGGGGGTGGCCTCCGGGTAGGCCCTCGTGAACCGCAGGGACTCCTTGGCTAGGGCGTCGAGGTTGGGGGTCTGGATCCAACCGTTCCCGTAGGCGCCCACGTGGTCCTTCCTCAAGGAGTCGATAATGACCAGGATGACGTTCTTGTCACCCCCGCCGGCCGGCGGGTCGCCGGGGGGACGCCCCGTGACGGTGTCGCAGGCGGCGGTACCCAGCAGCGCCATTCCGGCCGCCCCCACTCCTGCGGCCTTCAGGAACTCTCTCCGCGTCAGACCAAGCGTCAGCCCGCGCGCGATCGGCCTGTCTAACCTTCGCACTAGTACTGCGGAAGGGGACCGCCGGCGTCCCCTAGGACGTAGTCGTTCCACATCCGGTCCAGGATGTCCTTACGCTCGCTGGCGACGTTCCTCTCCATGTTCGGGTCCTCCTTGAGGTCGAAGAGCAGGGCCTCCGAACCGTCGTTTCTCGCGAACATGACGTAATCCTCGTCCCGCGCCCAGGCGTGATCGTTGTAGCCGAGGGTGAAATGATCCCGCCTCTGCTCCGGATTTCCTCCGCCGAAGAAGACGGACAGGTCCTGGCCGGTCATCTGTCCGGGCGCCTCGATGCCCAAAGAGCCCAGGATCGTCGGGGCCACGTCGTGGGTGGAGGCGTGGTATTGGCTCCTCTGGCCGGCCATCTTGCCGCCCGGGTGGCGGACGAAGAAGGGGACGTCCGTGATCTCCGGCCACAGGACGTAGGAGGGCTTTCCGGTGTAGCCGTGCTCCCCGTGGGCGACGCCGTGGTCGGAGAGCAGGATCAGGAGCGTGTTCTCGAAGAGGTTCAGCTCCCTCATGGTGTCCAGAAAGCGCCCGAGCCAGCGGTCGACCATGGTGACCTCCCCCGCGTAGCGGGCCTTCATCCGCGCAAGCTCTCTCTCTGCGAGATAGTCGCTCGGTCCGTAGATGACGGAGTAGGGCTCCTTTAGATTGTAGGGGCCATCGTCGTACATCTTCACGTACTCATCCGGGGCGTCCCAGGGCTCGTGCGGATCGTAGGAGTCGACGACCATGAAGAAGGGCCCGCCGCCGGCGTTGGCCAGGCGCAGGTACTCGGAGGCGCGGTTGAAGACCTGCGGGGAGAGGTAGTCCTCCTCGCTCTCTCTGGGCCCCAAATTGGTTCCTGCCATGTTCGCCCAGTACTGTTGCATCTGCGCCCGCATGGCCTCCACGTTGCCGTCCAGGAGGGCCTGTTCGACCCTCTCGGGCGGGTAGGTCCAGTTGGGCTGGTAGTTGTCGGTGGTCTGGCCGCGGATGAAGTCGAAGGCGTCGAAGCCTTCGTGCATATTGTAGGAGGGCTTGAACTGGTGCATGGTGTCGGTGACCATCATGGACCTGTAGCCGTGCTCCTTTAGCACCTGGGCGAGCGTCGTCTGGCCCTCGGGGATCGGCTGCCAGCCCTGCAACCTTATGTCCTCGCCCTTGGGGACTACCCAGTCCTTGAACGGCCAGCTCCTGGTGCCGGTGTGGATGGCCCGTCTCGCGTTGATGGTCGGGATCGACTCGGGCAGTGCCCGGGTGAAGACGAGGCTCTCTTCGGCGAGCCCGTCCATGTTCGGCGTCTCTATCCAATCGTTGCCGTAGGCGCCGACGTGGTCCTTGCGCAAAGAGTCGAGGATCACCACGACCACGTTCATCCTCGAGCCACCCTCCGGGAGGTAGTCCTCGGGCAGGCCAACGGGCAGCCCCCCGATGCGCTCGCACCCGGCGCCAGCGCCCAGCAGAACCGCCCCCGCCCCGGCGGCCTTGAGAAATTCTTTGCGTGTAAATCTGTTCCTACTCGTCATTCCGTCCTTACCTCGTCGTGCGCGTCGGCTTAGTAATCGGCCCGGACGCCGTTCTGGTCGTGTCCCCCACCGACCGACGGGGGCCTCCGGTCTCCTTAGGAGGGCAAAGGCCCGCCCGCGTCCTTGAGGACGTAGTCGTTCCACATCCTCTTTACCATGTCCGGGTTGGCGTCGGCGATGTTCCTGTCCATCTTCGGGTCTTCTTCCAGGTCGAAGAGGCGGGCGGCGGAGCCGTCGTTTTTGGCGAACATGGCGTAGCGGTCGTCGCGGGCGAAGACGTGGTCGTGATAACCGGCCGTGATGTACGGCCGCGCCCCGGGCTCGCCCCCGTCGAAGAGGACCGAGAGGTTCGCGCCCTGCATCGGCTCCGGCGGCTCGACCCCGAGATGGCCGAGGAAGGTGGGCGCGACGTCGTGGGTCTGGGCGAAGAAGTCGCTCGTCTCGCCCGCCATCTTGCCTTCGGGGTGGCGGATCATGAAGCCTATGTCCGTGAGCTCCGGGTAGAGGGCCGAGGTCACCTTGCCGGCGAAGCCGTGCTCCCCGAAGGCGTGGCCGTGGTCGGAGAGCAGGATCAGCATCGTGTCGTCGCTGAGGCCCGTCTCGTCCATCTTGTCGAGGAAACGCCCGAGCCAGGCGTCCATCATGGTGACCTCGCCTGCGTAGAGGGCCTTCATCCGTTCGAGTTGCGCCTCCGTCATCCAGTCCGAGGGGCCGCTGCTGGAGGTGAAGGGCTCGGGACCCTCGTAGCCGTCGGAATACATGTCGACGTACTTCCCGGGCGGGTCCCAGGGCTCGTGCGGATCGTAGGCGTCCACGACCAGGAAGAAGGGCTGTTCGTCGGGGAGGTTCGCGGCGACCTCAAGGAGCTGAATCCCCTTCGCGAAGACCCGCGGGGCGAACCAGTCCTCCTCCGTCTTGCGTTCCTGGGTGTTGGCGAAGTACTGAAGCATGATCTCCTCGGCGTGCGAGGCGTTGGGGCCGGCGATGAGCGTCTCTTCTATCCTCTTGTCGGTGGCTGGGGAACGCGGCACGTAGAGGTCCCTCTCCTGTCCGCGGACCCACTCGAAGACGCGGAAGCCCCGGTGGAAGTTGTAGGAGGCCCTGAACTGGTGGAGGGTGTCGGTGACGAACAGGGTCTGGTAGCCCTCCTCCAGCAGTATCTCCGCAAGTGTCGTCTGCTCCTCGGGGATGGGCTCCCAGCCCCACAGCGCGACATCGTCCTCGGTCACGTTCGAGAGCTCCCAGCCCCGGAA
>JALZNL010000688.1 GCA_030857715.1 Actinomycetota bacterium
TTCAGGCATCAGGTTATCGGTGTCTGTCGGTGAGGCCTGGCGTATCCTTCCGGGATGATGCCGGCCCGCACTTTATCGGTCGATAGCGGGAACCATCCCCGGCTCGCGGACGGGTTGACGGCATGAGCCCTCCCGTTCTCTCCCTGCGGGATCTCAACCGGGCGACGCTCGCCCGCCAGATGCTTCTGGAACGGCAAGACGTTTCTCCTTACGATGCCGCACGGCTTCTCGCGGGGCTTCAGGCGCAGGTGCCGAACCCGCCGTACATCGGGCTCTGGACCCGCCTCCGTGGGTTCGGCCGGGACGAACTGACGGGCCTCATCGAGGACCGGCGGGTCGTCCGCTCGTCGATGATGAGGGCCACGCTGCACCTGACGACGGCGGAGGATTATCTGCTCCTGCGGCCGGCCATCCAGGGCGCGCTCGATAGATCCCTGCGCTCCATCGCGGGAAAGCGTCTGCAGGGGCTTGACCTCGACCGGCTCGTGTCGGAGGCGCGGGCGATGGTGGAAGAGGAGCCGCGCACCGCCAGGGAGTTACAGGGACGGCTCGTGGAGATGGAGCCGGACCGGGACCCGTCCGCCCTCGCCTACCTGGTGAGGATGCGGCTCCCGCTCGTCCAGACGCCGCCGGCCGGCATCTGGGGGAGAGGCGGCAGCCCCAGGTTTGCCCTGCCGGAACCCTGGCTCGGAGCGCCCCTGGCCGAACCCGGCGAGAGCCTGCGTGCCCTCGTCTTCCGCTACCTCGCCGCCTTCGGCCCCGCGAGCGCCAGGGACTTCCAGGCCTGGTCCGGCATCACGGGCATAAAGAGCGAGTTGGAGAAGATGAAGCCGGGGTTGCGCCTCTTCAGGGACGAAGGCGGGAACGAGTTGTTCGACCTGCCCGGTGCGCCGCTGACGCCTGCCGACACTCCCGCGGCGCCCCGCTTCGTATCAGAGTACGACAACCTCGTGCTCTCCCACGCCGATCGGCGGCGCGTCATAGCCGACGAGGATCGCAAGAAGTGTTCCTAACCGCCGCGCGGGTCAGGGCCACGTTCCTGCTCGACGGCTTCGTGGCCGGCGCGTGGAAGATCGAGAAGACGAAAAAGGCCGCGGCCCTGATCGTCGAGCCGTTCGCACCTTTATCGTCTCAAGACCGCGACGCCCTCGCCGAGGAGGGCGAACGCCTGCTGCGTTTCGCGACCGACGGCCAGCCCGAATTAGACATCAGGTTCGAGAATGCTGATTAGATGACCGGCACGGCGACCGACCGACGGGCGTAGGGGCGGTTCGCGAACCGCCCTCGCCAACCGGTTACGAACCCATGGTCCGGCCTCCCGCCGTATGGCGTAAGATGCGCGGCGTGAGGTTCGCGAACGCGCTAAAGGGGCAGGGTGCGGGGGCGGGGAGCCTGCTCATCGGGGTCTCCTTCGCCGTCTCCGGCGCGCTGACGTTCGTCTTTATCGGCATCTCGACCCGCGCCCTCGGCGGGCCGGCGGGGTACGCGCCGATAGCCCTGCTCTGGAACTCGACCTTCCTGGTCGTCCAGGTGCTCTGGGTGGCGGCGACCCAGACGCTCGGCCGGCATGTTGCCGAAAGGGAGGCGCGGGGAGAGGATTGGGGGCCTGTGGTCCGCTCCGTCCGGCGCTGGCAGACGGTGCTGCTCGTCGGGTTCCTGGCGTTGGCGCTGACCACGAGCCCGTTGCTCACCCGGCTGGTCTTCGAGAACTTCTGGATCACGTTCGCCTTCGTGGCGGCGGTGGCGTTGTACGCGCCGGAGTACTTCAGGCGGGGGATCTTCAACGGCCACCGCCAGCCAACCCGGATGGGGGGCCAGATCCTGGCCGAAGCCGCGAGCCGGGTGGTCGTCACGGTCGTCTTGCTGGCGGCCGGGCTCGCCGTCGCCGCCCCGGCCATCGCCATCGTGCTCGCGCCCTTGGTCGGGGTGCTCGCCGTGCGCCCCGCGCGGGTGCAGCCGCCGGAGAGACCGGGCGAGCCGTTCTCCGCCGGAAAAGCACTACGGTTCGCGGGTCCGGTCCTCGTCTGCATGGTCTGCGCCCAGA
>JALZNL010000137.1 GCA_030857715.1 Actinomycetota bacterium
GATGAAGATGTTCTCGGCGGTCAGTTGGGCCGTCTCGCCGCCGTCGAGCCGGACCTCCAGCTCCTTCGGGCCGGTGAAGCGGGCCTCGCCCCGGATCAGGTCCAGGTTCTCGGCGTCTTCGAGACGCTGCTCGCTGCCACCGCGGAAGGTCTCCACGATGTTCCGCTTGCGCTGGCGCACCTCGACCATGTCCACGTTTACCGGGCCGTTCTGGACGCCGTAGTCCGCCGAGCGGCGGTCCAAATAGGCTACCCTGGCGCTGGCGACCATCGTCTTGGTGGGGGTGCAGCCCTCGTTGATGCAGGTGCCGCCGACGTGTTCGCGTTCTATGATCGCCGTCTTGCGTCCGGCGCCGGCGAGGGTTCCGGCCAGCGGGCTTCCGCCCTGGCCGGAGCCGATCACGACGGCGTCGTAGTGCTGTGCCTGTGCCATCCGGGTAAGCTCCTTTTTTGTTCCTGGTGTTTTGGGACTACTCGGTCGGGAAGCCGCCGATGCGACCCCCTCGACGCTCGCGGACCTCGGCCTCGCTCGGGCCGTAGGGGTGGCCGCCGAAGCCGTGACGCATCATGGCGATGGCGCGGGCCCAGTTTTTATCTCCGTCGCGCGAGGCGAAGAGTTGCATCACGGACTGGGAGATGATGGGAATAGGCGTCTCCATGTGCAGGGCGTCGTCCACCAGCCAGTTCACCTCGCCTGTGTCCTCGACGTAGGCCGGAATCTCTCCCGTGCCGCTATGCTCGCGGTAGGCGGCCTCCATCAGGTCCATGAGCCAGGACCGTATCACCGACCCGTGGCGGTAGCAGCGCAGCACCTCGGCCACGTCGAGGTCGTCTCGGTAACGCTCCAGCAGGTCAACGCCCTCGCCGATGGCCTGGAGCATCCCGAACTCTATGCCGTTGTGGACGAGTTTTGTGAAGTGCCCGGATCCCGGGGGACCCGCGTGTACGTACCCGCCTTCTACCGCGAGCTCCTCAAGGATCGGCCCGACCCGGGCCATCGCATCCGGCTCGCCCCCGGCCATAAAGCAGGCCCCGTGGCGCGCGCCGTCGAAGCCGCCGCTCGTGCCAAGGTCCACGAGTTGGACGCCCTTCTCCTTGAGGCGTTCGTGGCGGCGGATCGAGTCCCCCCAGTAGGAGTTGCCGCCGTCCACCAGGACGTCGCCTTCGTCGAGCTCTTCGGCGAGATTGTCGAGGAGCTCGTCCACCACAGGACCCGCCGGGACGTACAGAAACACCGCCCGGGGCGCTGCGAGCTTCTCCTTCAGGTCCTTCAGGGACGAGGCCTCGACGAGGCCGGCCTCCACCATGTCCGGCGGGGCGCCTTCCAGAGTGTGGCCAACCACGCGGATGCCCTTCTCCAGCGCCTGCCGGGCGAGGTTGCCGCCCATCAGGCCCAGGCCCACGACGCCGTATTCGTTCATCGGTTCAGTCAAAATTTCTCCTTCTCTAGCTGTTTTTTCCGAGCGCCCGATCGAGGTTGAAGGCGGCGCTGATGAGGGTCAGGTGGGTGAAGGCTTGCGGGAAGTTGCCCAGGGCCTCGCCCGAGTGCCCGATCTCCTCCGCATAGAGGCCGAGATGGTTGGCGTAACCGAGCATCTGCTCGAACATCAGGCGCGCCTCGTCCACCCTCCCCGCGCGCGTCAACGCCTCGACGAGCCAGAACGTGCACAGGCTGAAGGTGCCTTCTTCGCCCGCGAGGCCGTCCGAGGACTTCTCGACGTCGTAGCGGTAGACGAGGCTGTTCGCGACGAGCCCGCCGTCGCGCGGCGGCCGATTGGTGGCGTCGAGGGTGCCGAGCATCCTGGGGTCGTTGGGGGCGAGAAAGAAGACGAGCGGCATGATGAGGTTCGAGGCGTCGAGGGTGTCGTCGTCGTAGGACTGGACGAAGGCGTTGCGCTCCGGGCTCCATCCCCTGTCCATGATCTCTTCGTAGATCTCGTCTCGCACCTTCAGCCACCGCTCGCGGTCGGCGGGGAAGGACCGCTTGGCGGCGAGCCTGAGTCCCCGGTCCACGGCGACCCAGCACATGAGCTTGGAGTAGACGAAGTGGCGCCGGCCGCCGCGGACCTCCCATATCCCCTCGTCTTCGCGCTGCCAGTTGTCGCAGACCCAGTTAATGAGGGTCCTCAAGCGGGTCCACAGGTCGTAGGAGATCGGGTTCCCGTGCTTGTTGTAGAGGTAGACGGCGTCCATTAGCTCGCCGTAGATGTCCAACTGCAACTGGTCGTAGGCGCCGTTGCCGAGCCTGACCGGCCGCGAGCCGCGGTAGCCGTCGAGGTGGTCCAGGGTCTCCTCCGTCAGGTCGTGGCGCCCGTCCAGTCCGTACATTAGTTGCAGGGAACCGTCGGTTCCGGAGTCCCGGCAGCGTGCCTCGATCCAGCCCATGAACGCCCTGGCTTCCTCGGTGAAGCCGATGCGCAGGAGGCCGTAGAGGGTGAAGGCGGCGTCCCGGATCCAGGTGTAGCGGTAGTCCCAGTTGCGCTCGCCGCCCACGCCCTCGGGCAGCCCCATCGTGGGCGCCGCCACCATCGCCCCCGTGGGCTCGAAGGTCAAAAGCTTGAGCGCCAGCGCCGAGCGCTGGACGACCTCGCGCCACCGCCCCGAGTAGGTGCATTTCGAGAGCCAGCGTCGCCAGTACTCCACGGTCTGCGCGAACAGCTCGTCTTCTTTTTCCTCGGAGGGTGAGGGCTCGCAACGGTCGCCGGCTTCGGTCTCCCGCAGCACGAACACCGCCGACGCACCCTCGTCCAGGGAGAACTCGGCCACCGCCGCGTTCCCGCTCTCCCGCAGCGGGACGCGCGTGGACAGGCCCAGGCAGAGGCCTGGCGTGCTGAAAGCCGCTCCCTCCTCGGATATCTCCGTCTCGTGCTCCGCCCGCGCGTAGTCGAAGGCGGGGGAGCACTCCATCCGGAAGCTCATCTCGCCCCGCACCACCCTGACCCGGCGGACGAGCTGATGGTATCCGTGCCCGTTCTCCGGGACGCCAACGGGCATGTAGTCGATGATCTCCCCGACCCCGTCCGGCGTGAAGAAGCGCGTTATGAGGACGTTCGTGTCGGGCCAGTAGAGTTGTTTGCGGGCGGTCCCCTCTCCCGACGGCGCTATCTTGAAGCGGCCTCCCTTCTCGTCGTCGAGGATGGCGGCGAAGACGCTCGGGGAGTCGAAGTGGGGGAAGCACAGCCAGTCTATGGAGCCGTCCGTCCCGACCAGGGCGGCGCTATGCATGTCGCCGATGATCCCGTAGTCCTGTATCGGTTGGTAGGTCACGGTTTTTCGGATACCTCCTCTTGATCGGCCAGCCAGTCGAGGGCGACGGCGGCGGTCCAGGATTGCCCGTCGGAGCCAAGAGGCTCACCGGTGAAGGGCTCGTAATACTCGCCGAAGCGCCCGTCCGAGAGCTGCGCGAGGCCGTGATCTCTGAGCCGGGTCGCCCTCTCCTTCTCTCCAGCCTTCACCAACGACCACCACAGGAGCCAGTTCATCACGGGCCACACGGGGCCGCGCCAGTAGCTTCTGGGGTGGAATTCCGGTTCCTCCGGGCCCATGCTCGGCGGGAGCGGCCACCGCAGGTCCGGGTGGCCCAAGAAAGCCCGCGAGTCGAGAACCTCAAGGAGCGTCCGCAGCCGGTCGGTCCTCAACGTGCCGGCTATCAGGGGGGCGAAGCCGGCGATGGTGCGGGTTTTCAGCGGCTCGCCGACGCGCAGGTCGTAGTCGAGGCAGAGCCCCAGCCCTGGGTCCCAGCGTTCGTCGAGGCCCTGACGGCCGCGTTCGATCCAGGCGCGGAGAGTGTCGCGGTCCCCGTCGGGGGCGCCGGTGACCTCGGCTATCTCGAGCAGGGCCTCGTTGGCGCGGACCAGGATCGCGCTCGCCAGCACGTCCTTGACCAGAAAGGGGCTCGTGTCGTACAGGACGGCCGCGTCGCAGCCGGCCCGCTTGTTGACCTCGACCAGCCAGATAAAGCGGTCGTACTCCGGGCCCGTCGGCCGCTCTGAGGGGTCAGGGACGTGCTCCAGGTCCAGGCGCGCGTAGTCCGGCATCTCTCCGACTTCGACCCGCTCCAGGGCGGCGCTCCAGCGCGGGGAGTTGTCCGTGCCGCTCTCCCACGGGTGGAAGATTGTCACCAGACCCGAACCCTCGGGGTCGCGGGCGGTCGCCAGGTAGCGGTGCCACGCCAGGAGCTTCGGGTAGATCTCACGCAGAAACTCCCTCGCCTCGGCCACCCCCTCGCCCCGTTTCTCCGCGACCTCCAGGATGCGCCGGACGGCGATGGCGTGGGCCGGGGGCTGGCAGAGGCCGCTGGTCTTGGCCGGGCTGGAGGGGGCGTCGGGGGAGTCGGCGGCGCTGGCCCAGTGCTCTGGGCCGGGGAAGTAGCTCTCCGGCGGTGCGTCCGGGTTGAAGACGATGTGGGGGACCTTGCCGGTCTTCCACTGGTGGTCGAGGAGGGACCGTATCTCCGCGGCCGCGCGCCCAACGTCGAGGTGCGCCAGCCCGATGGCGATAAAGGCCGAGTCCCAGCTCCACTGGTGGGGGTAGAGGTTCGGCGCGGCACGGGTCCACCCGCCCATGTCGTTCTTCCGCAGCACCGCCGCCGCCCGCGCGGCGAGCTCTCCGACCTCCACAGGGGGACCTTCCGGAGGAGGCGTCGTCTTCATGCGATCACCCCGCGGGAGCGGACCCCGACCGCTGGAAGTGGGCGTGGTGGGTTGGAGTTCTCTCTGGGAAACATCATTCTCTCCTTTTGCGTCCGCGCCTTCTGAGACGTCTACCTTTCGGCTCACTGGCACGTTGCTCTATTCCTTGCGCCGGTTCCGGATCCAACCGGGGACCAGGGAGACGGCGACGAAGAATACGGCGGCCACCCCGAGGTAGACGAAGGTCCTGGTCAGGTCTTGCTGGGCGCTCGCCAGGGAGCCCCCGGCGAAGGTGTAGACGGCCGCCCCGGGGATAATGCAGACCGCGGTGAGGAGCACGTAGGTGCTGAGCCCGATCTTCGTGATCCCGTACGCGTAGTTCTGGAGGTTGAAGGGAAATACCGGCACGAGCCGGGTGATGAGCAGCATCCGCCAACCCTGCCTCTCGACCCCCTCGTCCAATTTCTTGACGCGCTCGTTATTCGACGTCCAGCCCTCCACGAGGCCCCGGGCGGCGTACCGGCCGATCAGAAAAGCCAGGGTCGCCCCGATGGTCGCGCCGATCACGGCCCACAGGGTGCCGAAGACCGGCCCGAAGATCAGCCCCGCCAGCAGCGAGAGCGGCGTGCCCGGCAGGAACGCCACGGTCGCGACGGCGTAGATCGCAATAAAGACGAGGGGGGCGACGACCCCGAACCCATCGATCCAATCCCTCAGCCGGTTCAAACCGTCCAGGCTGATGTACTCCGAGAGACCGGTCAAACGGGCGACCACCACGACGGCCACCAGCGCCAGCCCGATACCGACGAGCTTGCCCACGCCCTTCCTGTTCGGGGGTCCGGTGGCTTCCCGGGTCTTCTCCGCTTCCTGGTTCACGGGCAAAGATCTTCCTACTTCCGGTTGACCGGTGGTTTGACCCTGTCCAGCAGGCGCCGCGCCCCGAAGAAAGCCGAGAAGAGCTTCTGGTTGCGGAAGAGCTTCTCGCGATAGTAGTTGTCCGCGGCCCGCTGGTTTGCCTGGGCGAGCGTGGGGTAGACGTGGATGGTCGTGGAGAGGGTTCCTATGGGGATGTTCTTCTGCATGGCCAGGACTATCTCGTGGATCAGGTTCCCCGCGTCCGGCCCTATGATGTGGCCGCCCAGGATCTTGCCCCGCCTGCCGGTGACGATCTTGACGAACCCCGTCGTCTCCCCGTCGGCCATCGCCCGGTCCACCCCGCTGAACGGCTGGCGGAAGACTTTCACGCCGTCGTGCTCCCTGCGGGCCTGCTCTTCGGTGAGCCCGACCCTGGCGACCTCGGGGTCGGTGAACGTGGTCCAGGGGACGACGCGGTGGTCGGCCTTCGCTTTTACGGGGAAGAGGGCGTTGCGCAGGGCGTTGCGGCCCTGGTACTCGGCGACGTGGGTGAAGAGGTACTTGCCCGTGATGTCCCCGGCCGCGTAGACGTTGGGGGCGGTCGTGCGCAGGTGCTCGTCCACCTTGAGGCCCTTCTCTTCTAGCTCGATCCCGGCGTTCTCCAGCGCCAGGCTCCCGGCCGTCGGGGCGCGCCCTGCGGCTATCAGGACCTCTTCGCCCCGCACTTCTACCTCATGCCCCGCCTCATTCCTCACGGTCATGACCTTCTCCGCCCCTTCGACGCGGACCTTCTCGGCCCTGTACCCGCCGTGGAACGTCACGCCGTCGGCCAGGAGGACCTGCCTCAGTACCTCTCCAATTTCGGGGTCTTCCTTGGGCAGCGGTAGGGGGGAGGTGGAGACGAGGGTCACGTCAGATCCGAAGCGGGCGAAGATCTGGGCGAACTCGCTGCCGATGGGCCCGGAACCCACGACGATCATGGACCTCGGCAGCCGCCGGAGCGCCAGCGCCCCGACGTGGTCGACGTAGCCGGCCTCTTCTATCCCGTCTATCGGTGGCGTCGTCGAGTGGGAGCCCGTCGCGACGATAACGCTCCGCGCCTGGAGCCGGTGGCCGTCGACGGCGATCCGGTGCGGCGACTCGAAGCGGGCCTCGTCGAGAAAGACGTCCACGCCGATTTTGCGGAAGCGCTCAGGGCTGTCGTGCTCGCCGGCGCGCTCTATGACG
>JALZNL010000138.1 GCA_030857715.1 Actinomycetota bacterium
GTTCACCTCCACCTAGTCCATTTCAAGGTGCTCTCCCGCAACGGTAGGCGGCCACTACCCAAGGACGCGGGCTGGAAGGACACCGTGGACGTGCTGCCCCGCCAGGAAGTGCGTGTGATCTCCCGCTTCGATGGCTACAGGGGCAAGTACGTCTTCCACTGCCACAACTTAGAGCACGAGGATATGATGATGATGGCCAACTTCGAGGTGGTCTGAAGGCAGCCGCGGAAGCGGAGAACAGAAAGGAGGCCGGGTGTCCGTAGGTTCTTGACCGAAGAGCAGAAGCGCTCCTACTCTTCGCCCGCCGGCTGCTTTAGTCCTACAGTGCCACTTGTTTGAAGACTGCGTTATCCTCTACTCATCGAGGAGAGAGGAGAGATGGTTACGCCGAACAAGAGCAACGGGCAAGCTGCGGCGGACCCCATCAATGGTTGGTCCGAGATCCTGGAGGAGTTGTGCGGGCGGATTGCCCATCGTTTCCGCCGTCCGGAGGTCCGAACACGGCTTCGACGCTACCTCACGGGCTTACTCGGCGAGGTGGGGCGCAAGAACTGCTGGCAGATGGCCGAAAGCATGGGCGAGAGAAGACCGCGAGGGGTGCAGCATCTCCTCAACGACGCTCACTGGGATGCGGACGCCGTGCGCGACGATCTGAGAGAGTACGTCGTCGAGCGCCTCGGGGACGAGGAGAGCGGGGTACTGATCGTCGACGAGACCGGCTTCTTGAAGAAGGGAGAGAAGTCTGTGGGGGTGGCCCGCCAGTACACGGGGACCGCAGGCAAGAGGGAGAATTGCCAGGTCGGTGTGTTTTTAGCCTACGCCTCGAAGAAGGGCGCGGCGTTCGTCGATCGGGGGCTGTACCTGCCTCGCAAGTGGGCCGAGGACGCCCAACGGCGGGAGGAGGCGGGAGTTCCCGAGAAAGTGCGCTTCGCCACCAAGGGCAAGCTGGCACGGGAGATGCTCCAACGGGCGTTCGACGCCGATGTTCCCGCGAGGTGGGTGGTGGCGGACACGGTCTACGGCACGGCGCGGGGTCTGCGAGAGTGGCTGGAAGAGCGGGGACGCTCCCACGTGCTGGCCGTGCCGGCCACCCGGGGCGTCTACCACGAAGGGCACCAACGGCAGGCGCGGACGGTGGCCAAGCGCCTGCCCGAAGAGGAGTGGTTCCGAGCCTCTGCCGGGACGGGGAGCAAGGGGGAACGCCTCTATGACTGGGCTTGCGTTGCGCTCCCTGCTCCGGAGACTGAGGGCGCGGGACGCTGGTTGCTCATGCGGCGCGGCATCGAAGAACCCGAAAAGTTCGCCTACTATCTGGCCCACGGGCCGGCCGAGACGAGCGTCGACGAGTTGATCCGGATCGCGGGCGGGCGCTGGAGCATAGAGGATTGTTTCGAGGCGGCCAAAGGCGAGGTTGGATTGGATGAGTACGAGGTCCGCAAGTGGGACGGCTGGCACCGTCACATAACCCTTTGCCTCTTGGCGCACGCCTACCTGGCGGTGATGCGCTCGGTGGCGCACCGTGAGGAAGACGCCGCTAAAAAGGGGATCTCGGGTCGGGCCTGCACCACGAGTTGATCCCACCGACCGTGCCGGAGGTAAGGCGGGTGATCCTGGCGATGGCCGGACCCGTCGAGGAGCGGGAGTTTAGGCTGGGATGGTCCGTGTGGCGCAGGGCTCACCAGGCGGTGTCCAGACGGTGCCATAAGGCGAGCCACGCCGCAAAGCACGCCCCTTCTTTTCGAGAACGGCCGGAGACGCTCGACTCTCCCGCCCCCGTGACGGTAATGGTACCCGTGCGGGAGCCGAATGCCTCCCGTCTCACCGAAGAGAAGTGGGAGCTCGTGAGGCCGCTACTATTGCCGGGTCGGAAGCCGCCCCGCGGACGGCCGAGGCGCGACCAGCGCCAAGTGCTGCGCGGGGTGCTGTGGGTCATGGATAGCGGGGCTTCGTGGCGGGATCTGCCCGAAGAGGAGTTCGGCCCGTGGCAGACGATCTACGGTCAGTACCGCAAATGGCTCAAGGAAGGCCTCTGGTCTCGGATAGTCGAAGTGTTGCGGCTATGATCGTCCGTGGCCGGAGTAAGTGGCACTGTAGGACTAGATTATTGTAAAAAACGCTTGCCGAACAGGCCGAGAGCTTGGCTAGAGAAAGGACGCCTGAGATGCGGGGAGCGATAGTTCCATACGTTCGCGACGCGAGCTTTCCCGTAAGGACCGCGTGGTATACGGGTCCGAGGCGCCTCCTGGATTACCTTTTGATGTACGTACAGGAGGGAGAGATGATCGCACGCGTCGAAGGGCGCGGGTACAGGTTTCGGGCTGGAGACTTCTGCCTGATACAACCTGGCGAGCTGCACACCCTGGAGGGGCCGGCTAACACCATAACCCCCTACGTGCACCTCGATGTTTTCTACAACCCGGTGCGGGAGCGCAGCTTCGTCGTGCGTTCCGGAATGGTTGATGTCTCCGGTCTCGATGAGCTCATACAGCCAAGGCTGGATGAGGCGACCGGGGTCGTTGTTCCGACCAGGTTCGTCCCGCTGAGTCCAGCGCAGTTCAGGGACACCATGCTCAAGGCCATAGGCATCTGGCAGCGGAGGGACTTCTTGGGCCAGCTCGAGTCCCACTACCTGGCGACAGGCCTCGTGCTTTCGGTGCTGCAGAGCTATTCTCGAGGAAGCTCGGACTCACCGGATCAGCCCGAGTTCTTGAATTGGATCACCTCGTTCATGTCGCTGCATCTCTCGGAGCCTCTGTCCGTCTCCGACATGGCCACGCGGGCCGGGCTCTCGGCTTCGCGGTTCTCACAGGTCTTCCGCAACCGATTCGGCAGGCCGCCACACCAGTTCCTTTTGCACCTGCGGATACAGCGTGCCCAGGACCTGCTCCACCACACGAGCCTGACAATGCGGGAGATCTCGGACCAGTGCGGGTTCTCGGACGTTCACCACTTCGCCAAGACGTTCAAGAGACTCTCGGGCCAGACGCCAGGTTCCTACCGCCGCACGAACCAGCCCTCTGATCGTGTAGCGCCAGGAAGGTAAATCGAACCTTCCGCACGAAGGGCCATCAACGTGTAAGCACCTCAGCATTTCAGCCAGTCAGCTTGCTGTAGTTCTGACCCAGCACGGATTGGGAAGGGTTGCCCTTCCTCGACCCGCTGCTAGAGGACTTCGATGCGGTGGGTGGCGTAACCTCGTACTCTTCTCGTTCATCTAACATATATGGACGGCGTAAGGGGTAGGTATCTATAAGGAAGGAGGCAGCAGCCGTCCGCTGGTGCCAGAGGGCTCGTGAGGCCTGACTGATAGGGAGGAGACGATATGGCGCAAAAACCCGCTGTGCACATCGAGCTTAGGGGGGATGAGTGGGCCGTGGTCCGTGAGGGGAACACACGGGCTACGTCCAACCACCCGACGCAGTCGGAGGCGGCCGAGAGTGGTAGATTCCTCGCCCGTCGGGATGGGACCGAGTTCTTCCTCCATGGCCAGGACGGCCAGATCAGGGAGCACCGCGATTACGGCGAGGGGCAAACGTCCGCTGATGAGGGGATCGTGGACTCGGTGTCTGAGACGGTTGGGACGGTCACCGACCTGGTTGGCGGTACGGACCGAAGGACAGACCAGCGCGAGAGCGTCCCTGACACTGCTTCGAGTTCCGAGAGGTCCGGCCAGGGGATCACGGAGGAGCTGCGCGGCATAATCGACGCTGGGCGTGAAGAGCTATTCGGAACGCCCGAAGAACGGTATGCGGACTACGAGATCTACGACCAGTACGGAGAGAGGATCGGGCCGATCAACGATCTGTTCGTCGATGAGATGGACGAGCCCGAGTACGTCGGGGTCGGGGCGATCTTGCCCGAGAACAGGTCGGTGCTCGTCCCGGCGGAGGCTATTACCGTAGATGATCGGCAGCGGCGCATGGTGGTCTCACACCCCCGGAGCGTGGTCGAGACGGCGCCGAGTCTTGGCTACCAGGAGGAGGTTACGCCCGAATTCGAGCGGCGGGTCCGCGCCCACTATGGGCTCGTCACCGAAGAGAGGGCCGGTTACGGATCTCCTTACACCCCCGGAGCCGAGCCGGCGGAGATAAGAGGCGCCGACCCGGTGCCGGATCTGCCCGAGCGTGAGGATGATGACGTCAGAGTGCGGCGCTCGGAGGAGGAGATCCGGGTCGAGACCAGGGAGCGCGAGGCTGGAAAGATGAGGGTGCGCAAACGGGTGCGTACCGAGAGGGAGCGCCTCTCCGTGCCCAAAAAGCGCGTCGAGGTAACCGTGGAGCGTGTACCAGTCGAAGGAGACGCCAGGACGGGAGAGGACGCCACCACGCCGCAGATCGGGGAAGAAGAGATCGTGGTTCCCGTGGTCGAGGAAGAGATCGTGGTAGAGAAGCGGCCCGTGGTAAAGGAGGAGATCCGGATCCGCAAGCACGTCGTCGAGGAAGTCGAGATCGTCGAGGAAGACGTGCGTAAGGAGGAGGTCGAGATCGTCGACGAGACGGGGCGCGCCACAGAGCCGATGGAGGGTAGCGAGCGCGACGACAGATTGTAAAGGTTTCAGGCTTCAGGCCTGTCTTACTGTTGGATCGAGTGGCGTGATGTGATAGCAGGGGCACGGGAGGGGGCGAGATCGAGGTGCGCGTCTCCCCCACCGGACGAGTCCGGGCGGGTATTTGCCAGCGGCAAAGATTAAACCCCCCGATGTGTCGGGAGGTCCTCTAGGATGCTTCTCTGTGTTCTGGGCGCCGGCCGTCGCTGCTAAAGCCGTTGGGGGATCTCTCCCTGCGATGCTCGGCGTCAGGGCCGATCCACCACAGGTCCATCGGCGTGAGATCCATCGCCGCTGCCAGTTTGCGCCTGACCTTGCCGCCAGGATAAAGTCCGCCCTGCTCCACCTTCGACAGTATCGTGCGGCTTATGCCTGACTCTCTGGCGAACTCCCGCTGCGAGAGTCCAAGGCCCTCCCTGTGATCCAACACCATCCTGGCCAACACCCCCGCTTTGTCCTCGGTACACTCGCCAGGCTCGCGACCGAAGTCGCCCTCTGTGGTCCGCCCCGATGACTCCGCCGTGTTTCGCACGCGCACGCTCCTTCCCGATACTTCACGTTCCCCGAATAACTCGACTACCTTCTTCGTCATGCTATGACCGTCCTTCCTCTCGTCCACGCCCGCCGGCCCCACAGGAACTTCGCCCGGGCGATTCCCTATTCTACAGGCTCGGTCCACCAATGGTCAACTTTTTGTAGAAATTTGGTTCTCAAACGGTTTACAAATGGTCCAGTTTCAGTATACTTCCCTTTGCGCGACCGAGAGGGACGCGTTTGGCGGCCTATGGGGGATGGTTTCCTGGGCCATTGAGAATCGGATAGCCCACGATATTTAGTAACAGTCCCCTGTCGGGTCCGTCCTGGCCGGGGATCATTCCGGTGTAGTTCAGTAGGCAGAATAACACGCTGTTGACGCGGAGGTCGCAGGTTCGAGTCCTGCCGCCGGAGCTGCAGAGTGGAGCAATCGGCAGCTCGTCAGCTTCACAAGCTGAAGGTTGCGGGTTCGAGTCCCGCCTCCGCGATTTCTCGGGCCGGTGGCGCGATTGGTAAGGCGCGGGGTTCTTACCCCCGTTCGATGTGAGTTCGATTCTCACCCGGCTCTCGAGTACGAGGAGGCAGAGAATGTTCCGCGTTCGGGCCTCCCAAACGTTAGGCAGCAATGTTTTGGGGATGTAGCTCACGCTGGGAGAGCGCCGCCTTTGCAAGGCGGAGGTAGCGAGTTCGAGTCTCGCCTTCTCCACACGGAGGTCTCAAAGGATCTCGCATCTGGGACTGGTAGCTCAGAGTTTGGTAGAGCGCGACCCTGAAAAGGTCGGCGTCGGGGGTTCGAGGCCCTCCCAGTCCGCAGTGACCGTAGCTCAAGCGAGAAGAGCGCCGGGATGTGGCCCCGGAGGTGCGGGTTTGAGCCCCGCCGGTCACCCCAGGGTCTGTAGCTAAGGGGAAAAGAGCGACGCCCTACGAAGGCGTGAGCGGTGGTTCGAATCCACCCGGACCCACTGAGGCTCGCGCGGACAGGTTAGCCGAGAAGTCCGCGTCGGCCGCGCGGCGAGGGGGCGTGCTCCTTCTCTCCGGGTTCTCCTGGGGCATTGGTCTAGCGGTGAGGACGCCGGGTGTTCACCCCGGAGAGCGACGGTTCGACTCCGTCATGCCCTGCTCGTGATCGCGTGGCCGAGAGGTAAGGCGGCGGGCTGCAACCCCGTCCACGCAGGTTCGATTCCTGCCGCGGTCTCTTCGCGCGGCGGGCGCCTCGGTTGGTACGCCCGCCAGTGCGGTATGGCAACGCTTGCGACAGTAGCTCAGTGGCAGAGCAGCGGCCTCCAAACCCGCGTGTCGATGGTTCGATTCCTTCCTGTCGTGCTGGTCCCCCGGCGGACCCTAAATGCCGGCAAGGGTACGCGGCGGAGTGGGAAGGGCCGCACCGGGCTGTAAACCCGGACTCTAAGAGCGTAGTAGGTTCGATTCCTACCGTACCCACCGATGAAGGATCGAAGGTAAGGACGTGAGAGTTCGACCCTCTCTGGTGCCACTCAAACTTTGGCTATCCGGTTCTCTTACCACTACCGTAAGATGGGAGAAGACGTGATGAACGGGAAGGACATAGTGGCGCTCGGATGGCCGGCTGGGAAGGTGATCGGGCTCGGACTGGAAGCGGCCCGCGACCTGGA
>JALZNL010000689.1 GCA_030857715.1 Actinomycetota bacterium
CATCCTGCCTCCCCTGCGACTCAACATGTAGTACCGGAATGCGGAGGGGGATACCAATTGAGCGCGAGCAGGCGCAGGAAACGCATCGAACCGACCCACGAATGGCAGGAACTCCTGCCTTTGTTCTGGTGGCCCTAGCAGGAGGAGTACGAGCGAATACGCCAGCCTGTGCTTTTCGGCGGCTCCGTCGCCGAGCGCGCCGGGGAGACCGGCGTCTCGGAGCGCACGCTCCGGCGCCGCATGGAGCGCTTCGAGGCGGAGGGCATGGAGGGCCTCTTCGCCGCGGAGAAGGCCCGGAGGCGGAGGCTCCCGCCCAGCATCCGACGGCTCATCGTGGACCTCAAGGCCGAGTACCCAGCCTTCAACCTCAACGAGATCGCCAACGTCGTGCGAGCCTGCTTCGGCAGGAAGCCCGACGTGCGCTCGGTGAGGCGGGTACTCGACGAGGAGGCTCTACCCTTGAAGCTGGAGAGGAATTACCCTCGCTGCCACGAGATGGGGGACGCCCGCGAGCGGAGGGCGGCGATCGTGGAGTTGCGTGTGGACGGCTGGAGCGTGAAGTCCATAGCCGGATACCTCGAAGTTCACCGCGTGACCGTCTACCGGACCCTCCGCCGTTTCCGGGAGGAGGGCGCCGAGGGTCTCGGGGAGAGGCCCCGCGGGAGGCCCGCCGGGGTGAGGAGGGTGACCCTCGCGGCCATCGAGGAGGTGAGGAAACTGGCCCGGAACCCGGAGCTTGGCGCCTTCCGGGTCCACGCCGCCCTCAAGCAGAAGGGCTTCGACCTCAGCCGCGCCACCTGCGGGAGAGTCCTCGCCCAGGTTCGCGAGATCTACGGCTACGACAAACCGAAAGCCGGCGGAGGAGCGAAGAAGGCGATGCCCTTCGCCTCGGATCGGCACCACGAATACTGGACCGCCGACGTGCGCTACCTGGACATGCTCGACGAGGGGATGCTCGCCGGGGGCATGGTCTACGCCATAACGATCATCGAGAACTACTCCAGAGCCGTGCTCGCCAGCTCGCTGACGCGCAGGCAGGATCTGAACGCCTTCCTCGCCGTCCTCTACCGGGCGACACAGGAGTACGGCCCGCCCGAGGCGTTCGTCACCGACTCCGGCTCGATCTTCCTGGCGAGCCGGGCGCGGGCCATCTACCGGCTCCTCGGCATCCGCAAGGTGGAGATCGAGAAAGGGAAGCCCTGGCAGTCGTACATAGAAACCGCATACAACACCCAGCGCCGAATGGCCGATTTCCACTTTGCCAGCGCCGAAGATTGGGCCGGGCTGCTCGAAGCGCATGACAAATGGATGACCGACTACAACGTCCAGGAGCATTACGCCCACCGGCATCGCAAGGAGGGCAGACGCTCGCCCTCCGAGGTGCTCTCGTGGGTCAAGACACCACGTTACCAGCAGGAGGATCTGGAGCGCGCCTTCTTCTCGGCCCGACACACGCGCACCCTCGACGATCTAGGCTACCTCACCCTCCAGCGCTTCAGGCTCTACGCCGAGGAGGGGCTCGCCGGAAGGGAGGTCGCCGTGTGGATGCAGGAGGATGCGCTGACCGTCGAGTACGGCGGTCAGGCGCTCTCCCGCTACGAGGTCGAATGCGACCCGGCGGGGGGTGCCGTCGCCGTGGGCAGGCTACGGGGGGTGAAAAGCCATGCGCTTTTCGAGCACTCCATCGTTGTGTCCCAGCTCAAGCTCTTCGATCTCGCCGAGATCCTCGGCGAGGACGGATGGCTCAAGGCCGTAAGGCTTGCGGACTACGCGCCCCGCAGGCCACGTCGTCCCGAACTCCTCCAGCAAGTTCTGTTCCCGTACACCGAGGCCATATAGCAACCAATCCTGACGGGAAAACCCCGGCAACGTTGCTCCAGCCATGAGTTGCAGACTTTATGAGTCGGTTTGGATCACAATTCACACCAAGCGTTTAAGACGCTCGCCCTTATCCGGTGATTTGGAGCTTTCGGTGATTTGGAGCTTTACAAGCTGGGGACAGGTACTTCGTCTACGAGGGTAACCACCGAGTCTCCGT
>JALZNL010000690.1 GCA_030857715.1 Actinomycetota bacterium
CTCGAACCCCGAGACCGTCTCCACCGACTACGATACCTCTACCCGGCTCTACTTCGAGCCGCTAACCGCCGAGCACGTGCTGGAAGTGCTGCGACGCGAAGAGCCGGAGGGTGTGATCCTGCAGTTTGGCGGGCAGAGCCCGCTGAAGCTCGCCCGCGAGCTGGAAAAGAGCGGGGTAAAGATACTCGGAACCTCGCCAGAGGCGATAGACCTCGCCGAGGATCGCTCCCGCTTCGGAAGGCTGCTCTCCGAGCTAGGCATACCGCAGCCCCGGTTCGGCAGCGCTACAACCGCGGACGAGACTCGGGAGGTGGCGCGCAGGATCGGGTATCCCGTGGTCGTACGGCCCTCCTACGTGCTCGGGGGACGCCGCATGGAGATCGTGTACAACGACGAAGACCTGGACCTCTACCTCAAGGCTAGTGTGGCGACTAGCCCGTCGCATCCCATACTGGTAGACAAGTTCATGGAGGACCACGTCGAGGTGGATGTAGACGCGGTCTCGGACGGGGAAGACGTGTACATCGGCGGCGTGATGGAGCACATCGAGGAGGCCGGGGTTCACTCGGGCGATTCTTCTTGTGTGATGCCCCCGATCACGGTCCCGCGTTCGCTGGTGGAGAAGATCGAGGACTACACTCGGCGTCTGGCGCGCGGTGTCGGGGTGGTCGGGCTCATGAACATCCAGTTCGTGGTGCGCGGCGAGGAGGTGATGGTCATCGAGTGCAATCCGCGAGCCTCGCGGACCGTGCCTTACGTCTCGAAGGCTACCGGGGTGCCGCTCGCAAAGCTGGCGACTAGGGTGCTCGTGGGCGAGAAGCTACGGGACATCGTGCCGCTGGAGGTCGAGGACTGGCGGGAACGCACGGAGGAGCATTTCAGCGTGAAGGCTCCGGTGTTCCCGTTCGACAGGTTCTCTGGGGTCGATACCTTGCTCGGACCGGAGATGCGTTCCACTGGTGAGGCCATGGGGATAGATCGCACGTTCGGCGGGGCTTTCTCCAAGGCTCTCACCGCGGCGGGACAGACCCTGCCTATCGGGGGGCGGGTATACATTTCGGTTGCGAACCGCGAGAAGCGTGCGGTGGTGCTCATAGCTCGCGCTTTCGCCGACCTCGGATTCGAGCTTGCCGCCAGCCAGGGGACCGCTGAGGTGCTCTCGAACAACGGTCTGCCGGTGCAAGTGGTGCCAAAGATCGGGGAGGGAGAGTCGAGCCGCGACGTGCTGGCGATGATCGAGGAGGGCGGGGTGGATCTCATCCTGAACACTCCGTGGGGTCGCGGCGCCCGCACCGACGGGTATCTGATCCGGCGCCAGGCGCTGGCCCACGGCGTCCCCTGCATTACCACGCTGGCCGGCGCCTCCGCCGCGGTACAGGGTATAGAGTCGAAGATCCAGGGCGGGAGCCGCCGAGTCGAGCCCCTGCAAGGGCTCTACGTGGCGCGTACTTGAGGCCAGGTGAGAGCTTGAAGCTCTACCGGACACGGGTCCTGGAACGGGAGCGTATCGGCGGGCACGTGCTGCTCCGCTACGAGTGGTCCGGTTCCGAGCCTGAGCCCGGACAGTTCGTCGGGGTGAAGGCGGAGGATACGTCTAACCCTTTCCTGCCGAGACCGTTCTTCGTCCACGATACGGGTGAGAGGGAGATCTCGCTGGTCTTCAAGGTGCGCGGGCCGGGCACGCGTGCCATATTGGACGGCGGCCACGTTCTGGTGAGCGCGCCGCGTGGACGCGGGTTTGATCTGGGCGATTCGCACGGCGCGGATGCCGCCGGTGGGCATCCAGACTCCCGTCGCGCGCTGCTCGTGGGTGGCGGGGTGTGGGTGGCGCCGCTCAAGCTACTGAGCCGCAGGCTCGGCGAACGCGGCGTCGCGCATGACGTATTCCTGGAAGCCCCTCCCGAGGCCACGGAGGGGTACGTATCCTGGTTGAAGGCGGCCTACCCTGGCGCCGAGATCTTACCCACTGACGGCTCCGATGGGGCGTTTGTAGATGCTCTTGGGGGTCTCGATAGCTACGGCGCGGTCTACGTT
>JALZNL010000691.1 GCA_030857715.1 Actinomycetota bacterium
CTCCAAGTGTTGGACCGGGGCTATGCGAACTTCCGAGAACCCCCTCAGAGCGAAGTTCGCAGAATAGACCTTCCACGCACTCGGGTGAATAAGCCAAGTCCTGCTCCCGCGACCACCCGCATCGCCTCCCCGTTCGGTGCCTCATCCCCGCTCGCCCGGCCGGATCGCCGGCGAGCGGCCGAGAACCCGGCCGTGACGATCGATGGCCTCCACGCCGATGTAGGGCGCGTCGGTTCGGGCCGCCGCGGCGGTCTCGAAGCCGTTGCGGGGGACGCCGCCGAGGGTCCTCAGGCTCTCCGGGGCGGGCCCGGCGAGGACGACCCAGGCCGCCACCTCCGTCGCGCCGTTCCAGCTAGCGTGGACAGAGACCTCGCCCGGGTCCGGCCCCGGCTCCGCGGCCACGGCCGGGTCGTCGTCCGGCACCCCGACCCAGGGGAAGCGGAAGGCCCTGTAGGACTCCACCCCGGCCGGGAAGTTGGCGTCGAAGAGGATCTCGCCGTCCTCGTGGAACTCCGAGAAACCCGGCTCGCTGCCCCAGCCGACGAAGGCGTTGCCGTTCGGGAGGGTCTGCGCGTTGCCCTGGGTGACGGAGAGCCGCCGCCCGGCGTGCACGTACTCGCGCACCAGGCCGGCCCTCATGGCGGCCTCGTCGAGCCTCACCACGACGGCGCGGGAGAGCGCGCTCTCCCCCTCCTCGCCGTTGTCGAAGATCGTCAGCGTTCCGTCGGGCCTGCGTCGGGCGTCGTGCTGGTAGCGAGTGCGGGCGCCGGACGCCATCTGGAAGTCGCCCCTCTTGCCGTCCAGCCGCCAAACGATCTCGCCGGTTGTCCTGTCGATCTTGTACGCGGCCGAGGTCTTGCGGGCGGAGACGAGGAGGTTGCCGTCGGTGTCCACCTCGATGGAGTTTATGTGGAAGTAGTCGAAGGGCTCGGCGGGGTCATCGGGGGGCTGGAAGTACGACTCCTCGACGCCCACGTGCTCCAGGCTGTGCCACTCGAAGAGGACCTCGCCGGTCTCTACGTCCAGCTCCTGCACGATCCCCTCCGCCACCACCGCGCTCCCGGCCCCGCCTACCGCTGAGAGGTCGCGGAACTCGTGCCCGTAGACGGTGACGAGGGCGGTGTCCTTCTCGGTGATCATGAGCTCGTGCAGGTCGGCTTGGTAGCCGCCGCCCGCGCGCACGCGGGCGACCTCCCCGTAAGATCCGTCGAGGACCGCGTACTCGCCCTGCCCGTAGGCGGTGTGCGGCCCCTGCCACCACGTGATGACCGGGCGCCCCCGGAAGCGCTGGGCCTTGAAGTCCATGGCGTCCACGCCTTCCTCGCGCAGGGGACGGAACCACACGGGACGGCCCTCGCCGTCGAGGATCATGGGCCCGCGCTGCCCGGGGCCCGTCTCGCCGGGACCGTTCTTGGGCGCGACGAACACGTAGCCGGGCGCCGTCCTTTCGGTCCGCTTGGCGACCGTCACGGCCGGCGGGCGGAGGTCGGGACGGGAGCGGAAGACCCACTCCCCGCCCTCCGGTCGGGGAAAGAAGACGGGCCGCACGCTCCCCGCCGGGCCGCAGCCCGCGGCACCGGCCAAGGCGGCGGCCAAGGCGGCGGAGGAGATCCCGAGGAACCTCTTCCTGGTGATCCCGTCTCCGGAGACGCCCCCCGACCGACCGCCCAAACCGACCCTCCCTCCGGTTCCAAATCCGTTCCGTGTCCAGGGGATGATGACAGAGTCCGCCCGGCCACGCCACGTTCGCCGGGACGAAGTTCGCGGAACCCCCCTTCTACGAGGTTGGGTGAATAGAGGAAGCCTCTGACATCCAGTGAAGCCAGAGGCGCCTGTATCGTGCGTGTGCGCTGCTCTTCTAGCCGTACTTCTGCGCTAGTTGCTGCAAGTCTGGCCCCGCCTTCTCAAGGTCCTCTGGGACCATCACGGGATGGGCTTGTATTGTCGCGCCCAGTCCGAGGAAGAGGGGTTCGGAGAGGGCCGGCATCTGGGAGGCGTCGTCCATGTTGATGACGAGGTATCCGCCCC
>JALZNL010000692.1 GCA_030857715.1 Actinomycetota bacterium
CTGTTCGTGAAGAAGATAGAGGAACTCAAAGGGAGCAAAGAGCGTTTCCGTGCCGACCGGGCACGCCTTGAGGGCTGAGGCGATGACGCCCACGATGCAACGCAAGCCCTGCAAAGTGTGCGCCCATATCGAGCGGTCCACGATCGACGGGGCGCTAGGTGCGGGCCTGGCCCCGCGTAGTCTCGTGAGGCGCTACGCGGGCCTCACCCGCAAGGCGGTCGCCCGGCACCGCGACGAAGGACACCACGAGACGAAAGGAGCGGCATAGATGGGCGCATACGAGGATCTCGTCAACGGCATAGAGAACACGGAGGCTAGGGCTGCGGTCCTGGACCTGGACCGGAGGCGGGCGGCCCTTAGGGGCGTCTACCGCCAAACCGACGAGGACCCGCGGTATACCGACAGCTTCAAGCGGGACACACAATGGGAGGCATACGACCGCGAGGCTCCGCGTATAGAGGCCGCCGGCGCGAAGGCCCGCGAGCTCCTCGAAAAGACCGCGAGGGGGCACGAGATGGCCGCGAAGCCCCGCCCCCACGGGGAGAGCATGATTTACTCGGACCCCTCGCGCATCGTGGCCGCCCAAAACGAGGCGGCGCGGATCGTCAGGCGCCTGGACCGTCAGGCCGACAAGGCGGGCAAGAACCCCATTGGCCGGCCCTCACCCGCGGAGTATTTGCGGGACGAATACCGGCGGGGAATGGAAACCGGCGGCGTTGCGGGTGTTGCGATATGCGACGGGGCGTGGCGGGCCGCTGATGAGCTTGGCATAGACCCTGATTCCTACCTCGCGCCGCTGCGGACGCCGGAGCAGGACGAGCAGTTGGACAGGGCGAGGCGATACCGCCAGATAGCGGACTCCGTTGCCTCGTCCGTCCCGAAGCCCCCGCGTCAGCGGCCCGCCTCGCAGATAGCGGGCTTTGCCGGTTCGTCCCCGCCGAAGCACAAGGTCGGCTTCGGGCTCGCGTCCGTCGGGTGGCCGGCGCAAACGAAATCCGGGGGCCGGCATTGGAGCTGATGGGGCGGATCTGGCGCGAATGGGTTGGTCCGTTCCTCGCGGCGTGCGCGTTCCGCGTCGGACTCGCCTTCGACGTGCTCGCCGGCCGGGTGCCGCGGGTTAGCCCGCGCCGGTGGTGGACCCGCTCTGTCGAACCCCCTTTGCTCGTGGATGCCTACGACTGGACGGACGAGCGGCTGCTTTTCTCCGTCCTCGTGTGGCCCGCCCTGGAGGAGCCAGCGACGGATTCCTACCGCCTACAGCGCGAGCGGACTCGCCAGGTGCTAGAGGTTCTCCACCGCGGCGCCGGCGAGCTCGCCTGGAGCACGCGCTACGCGGTTCACGACGGGCTCTACTGGGACGACGAGCGCCAGGTGTGGGCCGGCCCGGACGCCTTCGCCTACGACGGGGCGAGGCTCTTTGGGTACTCCAGGGGCGGGGAGGTGGGCGGTGCCGCGTAGCTGTACGCTCTGCGAGCACCCCAAACGGGAGGAGATAGACCGCGACCTCGTGGGGGAAACGTCGAACCTGTCGGTATCGTCGGTATTCGGCGTTTCGGAGTCCGCCGTGCGCCGGCACAAGGCCAACCACCTGCCCGCCAAGCTGGCGAAGGCGCACGAGGCCAAAGAGGTATCCCGCGCCGACGATCTCCTCGGCCAGGTCCGCATCCTGCAATCCAAGACTCTAAGCATCCTCCTGCGTGCCGAAGGCGCCGGCGACCTGCGTACCGCGCTCTCGGCCGTCCGGGAGGCCAGGGGCAACGTCGAGTTACTGGCGAAGCTCTCCGGCGAGCTCGACGAGCGCCCTGTGGTGAACCTCAACGTCTCGCCGGAGTGGCTTGAGCTGCGCACCGTGATAGTCGGGGCCCTGGCGCTCCACCCAGACGCGCGAGAATCCGTTCTAAGGGCCATCGAGGGATCTCCTAATGGTGCAGCTTAGGGACGACCTCGTGCTCGCCCTGGACCGAGTGAGCTTCGCCTCCTCGCTCGGCCTGGATCCCGACCCCTGGCAAGAGAGGTTGCTCCG
>JALZNL010000693.1 GCA_030857715.1 Actinomycetota bacterium
AGCCATTCTATCGAGTGCATCATTCACAAAAACAGATAAGAAAACTGAGTCTTGTCCTTTGAGAACCAAACATGTTCCGCTACGCTGTGGTCGTCATGCAAATAAGGACGACGGCGGAAATCCCGCAAAAGATCAAACCGCCGCCGCCCGCGATTGCCCCCGTAGAAAGGAGGGTCATGGAAGATGGTATCGCACTAGCTCGCTTCGTGTTGATCGTAGTTACCATCGTGTTGGTCTGTTATCAGATCCGGCACTACCGTAATGGTAAGGAGTAGGCGACTCGCAACGGTTTCGGCGTTGGCAGGTTCTCTCCGCGAGTTTCTGCCAGCGCCCAAACTCCGCCTCGTCTTTGACCTTGATCCGGCACCGAGTATCCTTATCAGCCATCACGCCACCCCCGCAAGCTCTCTAGATTCGCTACAAGGCACATACTCCGGCGCGTCGCCCTCGCTAGAGCCAGCACCCGCACTCCAGCCCGTAGCGGTAGATGTCTGTTCGCCGGCTGCCACCCCAACCGGGACACGCTGGGTTCGAGGTTGGGGCGCTCGACCGTTTCGTGCCACCGGGGCCGTTCACCGGCCTCGTGCCGCACGTCCAGGGATGGGCCGTCGCGCCGTAGAAGACTGTCCCTGCTGTGCTAGGATCAACGCTCCGATGGAAGAACCCCCGAAGAAAAGCCAGGCAAACCGCACCGGGGGCCTGCTCCGGGCGTTGGCGACCGCCGTTCTGGTCTTCGCCGCGGACCAGGGCGCTAAGGGCGTCGTAGAGAATTCCATGCGGGTCGGTGAGAGCATCCCGCTCGTGCCGGGTCTACTGAGCCTCACGCACATCAAGAACGACGGCGGCGCCTTCGGCATCCTCGGCGGCAGCCAGCTCGTGCTGCTCGCGGGGAGCGCGGTGGCCGTCGGGGTCGTGCTGTGGATGCTCCTCTCCGGCCCGACCTCGGGGGCCACGACCTACGGGTGCGGCCTGATCCTGGGTGGTGCGGCCGGCAACCTCCTCGACCGCCTGACCGCCGGCGAGGTCACCGACTACGTCCACTTCTCCTTCTGGTACATCTTCAACGCCGCCGACGCCGCCATAACCGTCGGCGTCGGCCTCTTGCTGCTCTCGGCGCTCCGGCCCGAGGGGACCGGGCAACCGTCGAACGGCCATCCCGTCGGCGGGGACGGCGAAAGCAACACTTCCTCTTTGAGTTAGGGATCTCTGAGCATCCCGTCTGCGTCCCTTACGCCACGCGGCTCAAGACGAAGGCCAGGAGGAACCCGACGGTGGTGACGACGCCCACCACGGGTCCCCCGTCCTCGTAGGCTTCGGGCATCATGGTGGAGGCGAGCATGGTGAGGATGGCGCCGGCGGCGAAGGACTGGATCCCGGCGACCACGTTCCCCGACGCCCCCGCCAGAAACAGGTAGCCGAGCAGCGCGGCGAGGGTCGAGGCCAGCGTGACGGCGCCCCAGAGGCCGAGCACGTAGGCCGGGGAGCGTCCAGCGCGCTTCATGCCGGCGGCCGAGGAGAGGCCTTCCGGGACGTTGGAGAGAAAGACGGCCGCCACCAGGGCGACACCCACGCCGCCGCCCTCGATCAGGCTGATCCCGATAGCCGCCGATTCGGGTATGCCGTCGAGCAACGCCCCAATGGCGATGGCGGCGGCCGAACCGCCCTGCCTATCCCCGGCGTTCTTGCGACGCTCGCCGCCCCGCCGGTTGACCTCCCGGTCCGCAAAATAGAACACCGCGGCCCCGAGCAGCAACCCAGGCGCCGCCGCGTCGAGGCCTCCGATCCTGTACGCCTCTTCCATGAGCTCGAAGGCGACGGAGGAGAGGAGCACGCCGGCCCCGAGCGCCATGACGACGGCCATGAGCCGCCGCGACGCGCCGGCGTAGAGGCCCAACACGGCCCCGACGAGGAGCGCGGCGCCCCCGACGAAGCCCCAGAACGCCGCTTCGAGCACCCCGGCGATGGGCCTACCGGTCCACGAGGCGCCCGTACACGGCCCGGTACCGGCGGATCGCCTGGC
>JALZNL010000694.1 GCA_030857715.1 Actinomycetota bacterium
GCTGAACACGGAGTAGGGCCAGTCCTCGTAGGTCGGACGCTCGTAGCAGTGGCTTACGGCCTGGTACTGGGCGAAGGCGTTGCCGACCTCTTCTATGCGCTCCTCTGGAACCTTCCAGACGCCCATCGCGTTCGCGCGGAAGCCCGCCTTGCGGTGGTAGAGCACGGCGGAGAAGCGGCGCATGATCTTGCGCTCCCTGAGGTCGTGCGCCCGCTCCAGAAGCTCCTCGTGGGAGAGCCCGACCTGCCGGCCCCACAGGTCAAACGGCCGCGGCGTCAGCGGCACGTCCTCCTGCAACGCTTTTATGGCGGCCTTGTCGTCCTCGGAGACGTTCCGGTCGGCGCCCTGACGGTCCGCCTCGCCGTACTGGGGGGCCTCCTTCTTGGCGGTGGCGCCCTTGTTCATGTCCAGGGTCACCCCGATCTTGAACAGCTTAAGCGTGGGCAGGATGCGCGTCTTCTCCGCGCCGCTTATGTGGTGCAAGACGTCAACGGTGCCTTCGAGGCCCAGACGGGAGTCCGGCGGGACGGCGACCGTGTACCAGAGGTTGA
This sequence comes from Actinomycetota bacterium, assembly GCA_030857715.1. The sequence goes on from JALZNL010000694.1 coordinate 552, forward strand.
ACTCGTTGTTACGCTCGTAGTTGTGGGAGACGCCCGGATGGGAGTTCACGGCCTTCGCGCCCTCGTTCAGCCTCTCGGCCGGGATCGTCGCGGCCACGAGTGTCGACTGGTAGCCAAGGACGCGGGTATCGAAGATGGCGCTGATCTGGCGAATAACGCGACCGCGCTTGAGCGCCTCGATGCGACGGATCACCTCGTCGCCGCCTATCCCCAACTCACGCCCGATGGCCGCGAACGGCTCTCGTTCCAGCGGCACCTCGCGCTGGATAAAATTGAGGATGTTCCTGTCCATGCTATCCATCATTCGGCTGTCGGAGATTGTGCTTACCACGTTTTGCAGAGCCCTTCCACGACGGTTTCAGACTACTTCTGAGAGCCATCATAACAGGCAAGGTCAAATTCTGGTATGAGAATGTTTACTGCGTTACGTTCGGTCAAACCCTCGAAGATCGGCCGTCCCGAAGGTGGAGAGGCCCACGCTAATAGGTCAGGGGATTATCCAGGTGGGCGCGGACGATCATGCGGATAAGCGTCGTGTAGCCGACCCCGCTCTTCGCCGCCCGCCGCCGAAGCGCGTCGAGATCCTCCTTGGGCAGCCGGATGGAGATCTGCTCCAGCTCAGGCCTCTCTATGACCACTTCGTCGACCTCGTCCAGGTCCAACTCGCTCGTGTCCGTCCGGTCGAAGAACTCGGCCATCTCCTGCACGTCGCCGCGCGCCAGAACTTCCTCCATCTCCACTCGCGCTTTGCTCTTGTTCGTCTCTCTCGCTTCGCTCACCTCGAATACCTCCTGCGCTCGGCCTGGTTCATATCCCTCGCGGTTATCGGAAATCCTACACCCCTGCCTTCGTCGATCAGAAGCACCATCAGGTAACGACCGGCCTGGGTACGCCCGAGCAATACGTATACGGTCTGCGACGGGTCCTTTTTCGCCGGCCCTGCTTTCTCCAGCAAAGCCTCCCGGTCATCCAGAACCACCTCCTCGACCTCCGCCGGCATGACTTCGTGTTTCGCGATGTGCTCCACCCGGTCCCGCCAACGCAGCCTCTCGATCCTTCCCACACCCTTCTCCCTTGTAAGCTATTGTATCACAAAGAATCACAAAACCCTCAGATGTCGCCGCGGAGCAGGCACGGGACAACCGGAGGCTGTATGAGGACTATCGGTGTCTGGGCTGAAGGTCTTTAGGCGAGCAGCCGTATCCGTTCATTGCCGGAAGTATAAGGATGCTATGGGATATGAGATGGCCTTTCGGACGACCGACGGGCGAACGAAAACCTTCCTGGCGGAAGAGCTTCGGTAATGTTGTTAATGGGACCCTTCCGCGCAGCAGGGTTCTTGGAATTATCCCCGCTTCTCCATCGCTTTCTGATATTCAGCGTAGACGTTCTGGATGTCTTTCCAGACGAGGCGCTTGGTGTTGTCGAGGTCGTCGCCGCGCTGGCGGAGGACGTAGGCCGGGTGGAAG
>JALZNL010000139.1 GCA_030857715.1 Actinomycetota bacterium
CCTCTGGGACAATAACGTCTGCGATGCCAGTTAATGAGCCCGAAACGTGCCTCGTCAAAGGCCATCACCTTCAGCGGCTTCCTCCCGCGGCGAGCTTCGCTTTGGACGGTGTTGGCGAAGTTTTTTGAAGGCCTCCTGCTCCTCTTGGTCGGCCCTCTCATGCCGAGGACGACCCGTCTTGAGCTTGACTTTGCGTCGCCTGAGAAGTTGGCCGACACCGTCGGGGTGAGCGTACTCGATGCCATGGCTCTCTCGCAGGAACTCGTCGGCCTGGCCGATGGTGGCGATCTGCCCTCTCTTCATGGCCTGCTGTAGATCCTCCAAGGCCTCGGGGGTTACCAACTCCTGGCGACCGCGCTCGCCCACCCTGCTCTTTTGAGAAGCTCCCCAAGCCCACCCTCCTGGTAGCTGGCGAACCACCTCTGGCACTGACGCCAACTGTAGCCCAATGCCTCGGAGACCTCCCCGAGGTTACGGCACTCCCCGGACTGCAAGAGCCTGAGCATCCGCACACGCTGGAAGAGGTGAGAATAGCGATGGCGTTTTTCGAGATCCTTTAGATCCTGCGGGTCTTCTTTGATTACCTGTGAGTAGAGTATCTTTGGCATGCCTTTATTATGCCATCAACAAAGCGGAACGGTATTAATGATGCCTTTCTACTACGGTAGCCGGACGCACCCGCCCCCCGAGAACAAGGTCTTCCAGGGGGCGATTCGATGCAGTCGAACCCCGTAGCGGCGGCGGAGTAGACGGGTACGCACTCCGGGACAACCGTGCTCTACCGAGCGCAGATTACCAGCGGAACGGGTGCGGGCCGAAGTCCGCGTCGTAGTAGGGGACTGTGGCCCGTCCCGGCGGGGCGACGGCGTCCAGGCGCTCGTGATCGCCTTTGTCGAGGGTAACGTCCAGGGCGCCGAGGTTGTCTTCTAGCTGCTCCATGGTGCGCGGGCCGATTATGGGGCTGGTGACGCCGGGTTTGTCCTTGCACCAGGCGAGGGCGAGCTGGCCCGGGTTGCAGTCTTTCTCCTCGGCTATGGCCTGCACGGTTTCGAGGACGTCGAAGGCGGCGTCGGTGAAGTGGTTACGGCCGAGGCGGCGCGGGTCGAGGCCGTAGCGGCTGTCCTCCGGAGACTGGCTCTCGTCGCGGGAGTACTTGCCGGTGAGGAAGCCGCCGGCGAGGGGGGACCAGGGGATCAGGGCGACCCCGTAGGTCCGGGCGAACGGTACGAGCTCGCGTTCGACGCGGCGGTCGAGCAGATGATACGGGGGCTGTTCGCAGACGAAGCGGTTCAGGCCGAGCTCCTTCGCGGCCCAGAGAGCTTCTACCAATTGCCACGCCGCATAAGTGCTCGTGCCAGCGTAGCGTACTTTGCCGGCCCGGATCAGGTCGTCCAGCGCCCCGAGCGTCTCGTCTATGGGCACCCGGGAGTCGGGGCGGTGGATCTGGTACAGGTCCACGTGGTCCACCTGGAGGCGTCTCAGGCTCGCCTCGCACTGCTCGATGATGTGCCTGCGATGGTTGCCCCTGGCGTTGGGGTCGTCACCCATCGGGCCGTGGACCTTGGTGGCGAGTACGATGGAGTCGCGCTTGCCGTTCTTCTTTAACGCCTTGCCGACGACGTCTTCGCTCGCGCCGGTGCTGTAGACGTTGGCCGTGTCTATGAAGTTGATGCCGGCGTCGATGGCCCGGTCGATGATGCCGAACGAGTCCTCTTCGCCGGTCCGGCCACCGAACATCATGCAGCCGAGACAGAGCTCGCTGACTTGCACGCCGGTCCTGCCTAAGCTCCGGTACTCCACTTTACCCTCCTCTGATGGATAGTCCCCGATCTATTCAACAGCGGGAGCCTGGCCGGCGCAACCTCCCCGATTGACCTGGTGGGGCGAAGTGTGTAGCATCGCGCCCTGTACCAGGGAGCCCGGTGGGGGATCTAGAGAGGGGCGATCACGCCCGGCCGCAGACAGAGAGAGTTCGGGTTTGCCCCGGCGCCGCGCGTCCGCCGGGGGCTCCCCTGAGCCGGGTGCGCTGGGGGATAATAGGGGCCGGGAGCATCGCCGGCCGGTTCGCCGAAGCCCTCGCCACCCTGCCGGAGGCCGAGACGCTCGCGGTCGGCTCCCGCTCTCAAGACTCCGCCGACCGTTTTGCCGAAGCCCATGGTTTCTCCCGTTCTTACCCGAGTTACGAGGATCTCGCCGCCGACCCTGACGTGGACGTCGTCTACGTCGCCACGCCCCATCCCTTCCACGCCGGGAACGTCGAGCTCTGCCTGCGGGCTGGCAAGGCCGTGCTCTGCGAGAAGCCTTTCACCGTCAACGCCGCGGAGGCCCGCCGGCTCGTCGGGCTCGCCAGGGAGATGGACCTGTTTCTGATGGAGGGCATGTGGACGCGCTTCTTCCCCCTGATGGGGAGGCTGCGGCGGATGCTCTCCGACGGGACTCTAGGCGAGCCGCGGATGCTGACGGTGGACTTCGGCTTCAGGACGGAGCTGGACCCGTCTTCGCGGCTCTTCGACCCGAGGCTCGGCGGGGGCGCCATGCTCGACGTGGGCGTCTACTGCGTCTCGTTTGCCTCGATGGTGCTCGGGAAGCCGGTCCGGGGGACGGGTCTCTCGCACCTCGGGGAGACCGGGGTGGACGAGCAGTTCGCCGCCGCGCTGGAGCACGGGGGTGGCCGGATCTCCGCCATCACCGCCGGCACCCGCACCGCCTCGCCGCACGAGGCGACGGTCCTCGGGACGGAGGGCTACGCGAGGATACAGAGCCCCTGGTGGATGCCCGATGCCATGACCGTCTCGAGGCCCGGCCGGGAGGACGAGGTCGTAAGGGAGCCCACCGAGGACAACGGCTTCCGGTACGAGGCCGCCGAGGTGATGCGGTGCCTGGAGGCGGGGGAGAGGGAGAGCCCGATCATGCCGCTGGACGAGACGGTCTCCGTGCTGGAGACGATGGACGAGATCCGGGCGGCCTGGGGCCTGCGGTACCCGGGCGAGGAGGAGAGCCCGACCGGACGTTAAGCTGTAGGGACGGGCCGCGAGGCCGCGTCACGCGTGGGAGATGCGAAGAGGAGGGCGTACTTTGGCAAGGCCGGTAACGCTGTTCACGGGGCAATGGGCTGACCTGCCGCTCGAAGATCTCGCCAGAAAATGCGGCGGGTGGGGCTTCGACGGGCTGGAGCTTGCGTGCTGGGGGGACCACTTCGACGTCGACCGGGCGCTCTCCGAGGACGGCTACGTCGAGGGGCGGTGGGAGATCCTGCGCCGAAACAACCTGAACTGCTGGGCCATCTCCAACCACCTCGTCGGCCAGGCCGTCTGCGACCCGATAGATAGCCGCCACAAGGCAACCGTTCCCCCCGACGTCTGGGGCGACGGAGACCCCGAAGGGGTCCGTACCAGGGCCGCCGACAAGATGAAGGACACGGCCCGGGCCGCCGCGAAGTTCGGGGTAACGCAGGTCAACGGCTTCTCGGGCTCCGCCATCTGGCACCTGCTCTACTCGTTCCCGCCCAACGACCCCGCCGAGATAGAGCGCGGCTACGAGGACTTCGCCGAACGCTGGAACCCCGTCATAGACGTGTTCGACGCCGAGGGCGTGCGCTTCGGGCTGGAGGTTCACCCGACCGAGATCGCCTACGACTTCGTCACCACGAAGAAGTCCCTCGATGCCATAGGCAACCGCGAGGGGTTCGGCATCAACTTCGACCCGAGCCACTTCGCCCACCAGTTCCTCGACTCCGCGGCGTTTATAGAGGAGTTCGCGGAGCGCATCTACCACTTCCACATAAAGGACTCCCGCAAGCGCCTCGACGGCCGCAGGAGCATCCTGGCCTCCCACCTCGGCTTCGGGGAGGCCGGGCGCGGCTGGGACTTCGTCTCGCCGGGGCACGGCGACGTCGACCTCGAGGAGTGCGTGCGGGCGCTGAACCGCATCGGCTACGAGGGGCCGCTCTCCATAGAGTGGGAGGATTCCGGGATGGACCGCGAATACGGGGCGCAGGACGCGCTCGCCTTCGCCCGGCGCACGGACTTCGAGCCCTCGACGCAGGCCTTCGACGCCGCGTTCGCGAGGGAGGAGTAATGGCCGAGATCGGGGTAGGGCTCGTCGGCTACAAGTTCATGGGCCGCGCCCACTCCAACGCCTACCGCCAGCTCCCCCGCTTCTTCGACGTGGACCCGGTGCCACGCATGGCCGCCATCTGTGGCCGGGACGAGGCGGGCGTCAGGGAGGCCGCCGACTCTTTAGGCTGGGAGTCCTACGAGACGGACTACCGCAGGCTCATCGAGCGGGACGACGTGGGCCTCGTGGACGTCGTGACGCCGGGGAACACGCACCGCGAGATCGTGCTGGCCGCCCTCATAGCCGGAAAACACGTCATCTGCGAGAAGCCACTCGCCAACACTCTAGCCGAAGCGAAGGAGATGCTCACCGCCGCGCGCGACGCCGGGACCGTCAATACCGTCTGCTTCAACTACCGGCGGGCTCCCGCCGTGCAGCTCGCCAGGAAACTCATAGACGAGGGGCGTTTGGGGACCATCAGGCACTGGCGCTCGACGTACCTGCAGGACTTCATCATGGACCCTGGGTTCCCCCTGATCTGGCGCCTCAAGAAAGAGCTTGCCGGCTCGGGCGCCCTGGGGGACCTGGGCGCCCACAGTGTGGACCTGGCCCACTTCCTCGTCGGCGGCATCTCCGAGGTCGCCGGCATGACGGAGACGTTTGTGAAGGAGCGCCCCCTCGAAGGATCGGGCGGGGAGACAGGCGAGGTGACGGTGGACGACGCGGCGGCGTTCCTGGCGCGCTTCGAGAACGGGGCCATGGGCACCTTCGAGGCCACGCGGTTCGCGGCGGGGCGGAGGAACAGGAACGCATTCGAGATCAACGGCTCCAAGGGCAGCGTCGCGTTCGACCTGGAACGGATGAACGAGCTGGAAGTGTTCTTCGTGGACGACGACACGGACGTGCAGGGCTTCCGAACGGTCAACGCGACGGAGCCCGAGCACCCCTACGCGGGGGCGTGGTGGCCGCCGGGGCACATCATCGGCTACGAGCACACCTTCGTCCACACGATAAAGGATTTGATGGACGGCATAAAGATGGGGGAGAGCCCGGCGCCGACCTTCGAGGACGCCTACCGTTGCCAGGCGGTCCTTGACGCCGTGGAGCGGAGCGTCGAGGGTGGCGGATGGACGAGGCCGGAGACGGGGGGGATCTAGTGGAGGGTGTGTTGCGCGTCACGATCTGGAACGAGTTCAGGCACGAGAGGAACAACGAGGAGGTCGCCAAGATCTACCCCGAAGGACTCCACGCGACCCTCGCCGACGCCCTGAAAGAAAAAGACTTCGAGGTCCGCACGGCCACCCTCGACGAGCCCGAGCACGGGCTCACGGGGGAGGTCCTAAACTCGACGGACGTGCTCCTGTGGTGGGGCCACATCGCCCACGACGAGGTCTCCGACGCGGTGGTGGACCGGGTCCACGAGCGCGTCCTGAACGGGATGGGCCTCATAGTGCTGCACTCCGGGCACTTCTCCAGGATCTTCAAGAAACTCATGGGCACGACCTGCGACCTGAAGTGGCGCCACGACGACACCGAGCGCCTCTGGGTCGTCGCCCCCGGGCACCCCATAGCCGAGGGTATCGGCGAGTACATAGAGCTCGAAGAAGAGATGTACGGGGAGCACTTCGACGTGCCCCAGCCAGACGAGCTGGTCTTCGTGAGCTGGTTCGGCGGGGGTGAGGTCTTCAGGAGCGGGCTCTGCTACCGGCGCGGCTCCGGGCGTGTCTTCTACTTCCGCCCCGGCCACGAGGAGAACCCCTCCTACCACAACCCGGACGTGCTCCGCGTCATAGAGAACGCCGTCCGCTGGGCCGCCCCGACGCCGGGTGCTGCGCCCACCTACGGCAACACGAATCCGCTGGAATAGAGGTTTCAGGCTTCGGGTTTCAGGGATCAGGTTTTTGTCTGTTGGTGGACGAACGGTTTTGCGGGAAGGCACGTCTTTTCGTAGGAGTTGATCAGGATCGGACCATTGGAGGGTCTTTTGCAACGAGAGAGCATGGGTGTGGAACCGCTACGCGTCGGGGTGGTTGGCCTCGGCTACGCGGGGGAGCAGCACCTGAAGAACTTCGTGCGGATGCCGAACGTGGAGGCCGTCGCGTTGGCGGGGCTGGAGGAGGATCGGCTGCGGGAGCTTGGCGGGCTCTACAGGGTACCGAACCTCTACAAGAGCTGGGAGGAGCTGGTCGCCAGGGACGACCTCGACGTGGTGAGCATCGGGGCGCCGAACCACCTGCACGCGCCCATCGCCATCGCGGCGCTTAAAGGCGGCAGGCACGTGCTCTGCGAGAAGCCGTTGGCGCGGACGGGGGCCGAGGCCGAGGGGATCGTGCGGGCGGCCAGGGAGGCCGACAGGGCGGTTCACATTGCTTTCACGCAGCGGGAGCGGGGGGACGTGCAGGCGCTCAAGCGGCACGTCGATGAGGGGAACCTCGGCAGGATCTACCACGCCAAGGCCACCTGGATGCGCCGCAACGGCATCCCCGGTATGGGCGGCTGGTTCACCAGCAAGGAGATGGCCGGCGGCGGCCCCCTCATAGACCTCGGCGTCCACATGATCGACATGGCCCTCTACCTGATGGGCGAGCCCCAGGTAGAG
>JALZNL010000140.1 GCA_030857715.1 Actinomycetota bacterium
CTCCAACCCGCCCTACATCGAGGCTGAGAGCATCGAGAAGTTGGCCGCCGAGGTGCGAGATTGGGACCCGCGCCTGGCCCTCGACGGCGGGCCGGACGGCCTCCTCTTCTACCGCCGCATCTTCGACGAGGCGCCGCCGCTGCTAAGGGACGGCGCGGGCGTGGTGCTGGAGGTGGGGGACGGGCAAGGAAAGGCCGTCCTGGAACTCGGCAAGAACGCCGGGTTCGTGCCGCTGGGGTTGCGCAGAGACCTTGCCGGAACGCTCCGGGCGGCGCTGCTCAGGTGGGAGGGATGAAGAGGACCCGCGCCCAGCAGGCGGCCTCCGTCCTTCGGGACGGCGGGGTCGTGCTGGTGCCGACCGAGACCGTGGTCGGGCTGGTGGCGGCCGAGGCGCGGCGGCTCAACCAGGTCAAGGGCAGCGACCCCGACAAGCCGCTCGCCCTGCTCTGTGGGTCGGCCGAGGAAGCGTTCTCTCTTGCGGCAGGGGTGCCCCCGCTCGCGCGCGTGCTGGCGGAGGCTTACTGGCCCGGCCCGCTCACGCTGGTGCTGGACCGGCGCGGAGGGGGGACCGTCGGGGTTCGGGTTCCGGGCGGCGCCGTCGTGGACGTGCTGCGTGCTTACGGGGGACCTCTGTACGCGACGAGCGCGAACCCTACGGGCTGGCCGGCGCCGCGGTCGCTAGTCGAGGTGGATCCGGACGTGGTCGCTGCCGCAGATCTCGTGGTATATGGCGAACCCGGGAATGGTGAAGCCTCGGCCGTAGTGGACCTTTCGGGCGGGGAGGCGCGGCTCCTGCGCGCTACGGAGGAGCTTGATGGTGAGATACTTCGCAAATTGACGGGTGGTTCGCCCGGGTGACGTAGTACAACCCGTCCGATTGCTGGAACAAGACCTGGAGGTTTTAGAGATGGCGTTGCGGTACTTTTTCGACGTGGTCTGCCCGTACAGCTACATCATGGGCTTCGAGGTGGAGGCGGCGGAGGACGAGGGCCTGGCGGAGATAGAGTGGCTGCCGTTCGAGCTCAGGCCGGCGCCGGCTCCGCTGCCGGAGCCACGCGGGGAGTACATCAGGGGACACTGGCGCGGGCAGGTGTACAGGCTCGCGGACCAGCACGGGGTCGAGATCCACGTCCCCCGCCACCAGCCCCGCTCGACGCTGGCCCTCACGCTCCACGCCTTCGCGGTGGGGGAGGGCAAAGGCAGGCCGTTCCGGAATGCCGCCCACCGCGCCTTCTTCGTCGAAGGCCTGAACGTCGGGGACGACGCCGTTTTGCGCGAGGCCTCCCAGGAGGCCGGGCTCGACGCGGACGCCGCGCTGGAGGCCGCGTGGGACCCGGCCGGGCTCGTTGCCCTGAGTTCCATCCGCGAGGAAGCCTTGCGCCTCGGTATACACGGCGTGCCGACCGTAGCCACGGCCGACGAGGTCCTCTTCTACGGCGCCGCGGAGCCGGGCAGGCTCCGCCCGATGCTCGCCAAGGAGTCCGGAGCACGGTAGGGGATTACGGTCGGTTTGAGGGCGTGGCGGGCAGCCTCTATACTCCAGGCAGTGCAAGGCAACAGGGAGGACGCGGGGAGATCCCAGCCCAAAGACCGCAACCCCGATGTCACCGCAAAACGAGAACACCCGAGACGCCCCTAACCCCGAGCGGAGGTAGACCATGATAGGACCTTACACGGAGGTCGTGGACCGGCAGGTCCAGGAGGCGCTCGACGGCGAGCTCGAACGCCAGCGGACGACCATAGAGCTCATAGCTAGCGAGAACTTCGCCTCTCCCGCCGTGCTGGCGGCCCAGGGGTCAGTGCTCACGAACAAGTACGCCGAGGGTTACCCGGGCAAGCGTTACTACGGCGGCTGCGAGCAGGTAGACAAGGTCGAGGTGCTCGCCATCGAGCGGGCGAAGGAGCTCTTCGGGGCGGAGCACGTCAACGTGCAGCCCCATTCGGGCAGCCAGGCCAACGAGGCCGCCTACGCGGCGCTAATCGAGCCCGGGGACAGGGTGCTTTCGATGGACCTGGCGCACGGGGGGCACCTGACGCACGGGATGAGGCTGAACTTCAGCGGCAGGACCTACGACTTCGTCCACTATGGTGTTGGCGAGGACGGCTTTATCGACTACGACGAGGTGCGGGAGATCGCCTTGCGAGAGAGGCCGAAGATGGTCCTCGCCGGCGCCAGCGCCTACCCGCGCGTGATCGACTTCGAGAAGTTCCGCTCCATCGCCGACGAGGTCGGCGCCTTCTTCCTGACGGACATGGCCCACATCGCCGGCCTGGTCGCCGCCGACGTGCACCCCTCGCCCGTCCCGCACTGCGAGATCGTCACGACGACCACGCACAAGACTCTGCGTGGCGCCCGCGGCGGCATGATCCTGTGCCGCGAACCCTTCGCCAAGAAGGTCAACAGCCGCGTCTTCCCCGGGATGCAGGGCGGTCCCCTGATGCACGCGGTCGCCGGCAAGGCCGTCGCCTTTGGCGAGGCCCTCCAGCCCGAGTTCAAGGAGTATTCGGCCCGCATCGTCGAGAACGCCCGCGCGCTCGCGGAGGGGCTTCTGGAAGGCGGCCTGAACCTCGTCTCCGGCGGCACGGACAACCACCTGATCCTGGTAGATCTTAGAGAGGCCGGGGTGAACGGACACGAGCTGGAGCAGCTCCTGGAGTCCGTCGGGGTGACGTGCAACAAGAACATGGTCCCCAACGACCCGGAGCCCCCGACCGTCACGAGCGGCGTCAGGCTCGGTACGCCGGCCATGACCACGCGGGGCATGGGGCCTGAAGAGATGCGTGAGATCTCGTCCGTCATCAGCGCCACCGCCCGCGGCGAGACGGACGGCCTCCGCGACCGGGTTACGCAACTCACAGACGCCTTCCCCCTCTATGAGTGAGGCAGAGAACCTCTTCGTCGTGGACGGCCCCCTGAGCCGCCACAAGCTCGCCGTCCTGCGCGACGAGCGGACCCCGACGACGGACTTCCGGCAGGCGATGCGCGAGCTCTCCCTTATCATGGTCGCCGAGGCGACGAGGAGGATGCCGACCCGTCCGGAGAAGATAAGAACCCCGCTCACGGAGACGGAGGTGGAGCAGATCTCCGGCCCCGTCTGCCTCGTGCCGGTCCTGCGCGCCGGCCTCGGGATGCTAGACGGCGCCCTGGCTCTGCTCCCCCGCGCCACCGTCGGTTTCATGGGCCTGCGCCGCGACGAGGTGACGGCCCTGCCCGTCGAGTACTACGTCAACCTGCCCCGCAACCTCGAAGAGTATCTGGTTCTCGTCCTCGATCCGATGCTCGCGACCGGCGGCAGCCTCTCCGCGACCATCGACAAGCTCAAGGAGGAGGGGGCGGCCTGGATCTCCTGCCTCCACGCCGTCGCCGCCGTGCCGGGCGTCGAGCGCGTGACCAGCGAGCACCCCGACGTAAACTTCTACACCGCCGCCGTGGATCCGGAACTCGACGAACGCTCGTTCATCGTTCCTGGCCTCGGCGACGCGGGCGACAGGCTTTATGGAACCCTTTGAGAACCCGAAGGTGGACACCACCCGCGAGCACGAGACCCTGAAGAAGGTCCGTCCCTCCTGGGACGAGTACTTCATGCGCATCGCGCACGAGGTCGCGACCCGCTCGACGTGCCCGCGGCTGGCCGTCGGGGCCGTGATCGTGCGCGACAAGCGCATCCTCACGACCGGCTACAATGGCTCCCCGTCTGGTCTGCCCCACTGCGACGAAGTCGGATGTCTCATCCGGATAGTGGACGGCCGCGAGAGCTGCCAGCGCACCCTCCACGCCGAGCAGAACGCCATCATCCAGGCCGCCTACCACGGCGTCTCCGTCACCGGCGCCTCCATATACTGCACCCACCAGCCCTGCCTGATGTGCGTCAAGATGATCATGAACGCCGGCATCGAAGAGGTTCGCTACGCCGGCGGCTACCCGGACCCGCTGGCGATGGAGCTGGCGACCGAAGGTGGACTTGAGATGGTCAGGTTCGCGGCCGGCGCATGACCCGCCGCTCGCAGAACCGGTTCAGAGAAACGTAAGAAGGTCGATCGCGCCGAACGCTCCGGCTCCCAGTATGAGCGTCCAGGAGAAGGCGGATCTAAACCTGTACTCCGGGCGGTTGATGAACAACAGGTGGAGTACGACATGGCCGACGAAGAACACGTCGAGGCCTACCAACAGCCCGCGGTTTACTCCATCTCCGCCGAAGAGTCCCCACAGGATCAACGCGTAGAGCGGTACGTGCAGGGCTGTAAACGCGACGTACCCCGCTTCCTCTCCCATCCTCGACGTTACGGGAAACACCTTCCATTCTTTGCACCGGATCGCGTCCATCTCGTGGGTCAGCAGGAAGCAGAACCCCAGCAGAAAGTAGGGATGGTTCAGCACGGCCCGCCATCGATAGAAGTGACGGTTTCGACTCCGGGCATCCTGGCGCAACGGTTCCTCAACGTTGTCCTCCTGGGTGTTCCTCGAACCAGTCCGTCGGACCGTAAAGGGTGCTGGTCCACACTGCCACCAGCGTCGGGACGGTCGCGTCGGCGGTGTGGCGTGGGGTGGACGTTCCGTAGGCGTCGATCAGGTACCGCTCCGTCATGAACACGAGCGCCCGGGCGGTCTCTTCTGGCACGAGGTCCGGCGGGGAGATGCCGGCCTCCACGTCGCGGGAGATACGGGCCGACACGGCGACGATCAGGCGTTCGATCAATCCGAACCTGTACATCTCTTCGACCCGCTCGTCGTAGCTCGCCGCGTCGGAGATCGCGCGCAGCACCGGCCCGTAACGCTCGAACGTCTCCGCGCCCCCCCTCAACGCTTCCCTCAAGATCGCACGCGATTCTTCCCGGCCCACCCCCGGATCTCCGACCAGCCAGCGCCGGTCCACCGCGAACAACAGTCCGCCTATGCCCTCCAGAAGGCGCGTCACCAACTCGTAGCGGTCCTTGAAATACGCGTAGAACGCGGGACGCGACAGGCCGGTGCGCGCCATCACGTCCTCCACCTTCATCTCCCGGAAAGGGTGCTCGGACAGGAAAGACCTCGCCGCCGCCAGGATCGCCCGCTCCGCCTCCTCGGGCCTCCTCCGCCTCCGCGGACCCCCGCCCCTGTTCTCACCTTCTCCTCGCACAGACGACAATCTACCCTGTTATTGACACGGTGTCTATTGACGTGATGTCAATAAGCGAGTATCATGCGGTTACAACTTCCGGTTTGGGAGGGAGGGCGAGGTGACGGGAATGCGGTTCGGAGGCGAAGGAGAGGCGGTTGCGTCGGGGGACCGGCCCGTGCCGCGTGTCCGGCTCGTCTCCGGCTTCGCGGGCGGGGACAGAGGGGCGGAGGGTAGGCCCGTGCGAGAAAGCTTGAAACTCTTTGCAACGATTTGGGCCGTAAGGTATGATTCCGGCGATGCCGAACACCGATTCTCAACGGGACAACTCCGGTGGCAACTACGCCCGTTTCTTCCACGTTGGGTTCGCTTTCATGTTCATCATAGCGGTCTTCACGGTTGGTGGGTACGGGCTCGACTGGCTGGTCGGGACGCTGCCCCTCTTCTTGCTTCTCGGCATGTTGGTCGGTTTCGCGGCGGCGCTTTACTACCTGTTCACGGCTTTGAAGCAGGTGGGGGGCGGTTGAGCGTACACTGGCGGTTGGCCGCCGGGGGGGCGGCCGTTGCGGGTTTGATCTCACTTCTCGTGGCCGGGGCGGTCTGGTATTACTCTGGGGGGACGCATGCCGGGGCGTACCTGTACGGCGTCGGTGTCGGGGTGGTGTGCTTTACGTCTATAGCGGTGACGGCCGCGTTGCTTGGCGGGCGGCTTTCGGGAGATAGGATCGTGCTTGGGCTTGCCGTGTACTTTGGGCGGCTCGTCTTCGCGGCGGTGGGGCTCGGGGTTCCGATATACCTGGGGTCTTTGCCCGCGGTCCCGCTGCTTTGCGGGTTCGCCGGGGTTTACGTGGTAGAGAACGTGGTGCTATTGGTTGGCGCGCCCGCTAAGATGGTCGGCGAGAGTTCCGCCGTCCGATCCGGGCGCGGGGGAGTAGAACGGAGGACAGAGGTTTGAGCAACATGCTCACGTTGGCGCAGATAAGCGCGACAGAGGTGCGGGAGGAGATTATCCACACCTTTGAGGCGGGGCAGCACGTGTTCGTCGAGCTGTCGCTATTCGGGATCGACATCTCGATCACCAAGGCCGTGGTGAACCTCTGGATCGGGGCCGTGGTTACGTTCCTGATCATGTTTGTCGGCAGCCGGTTGCTGAAGGACCGGCCCGGTGCTTATCAGGTGATCGTGGAGGAGGTCTACGGCTTCGGCCGGAACAGCTTGGGAGGGCAGATGGGCGAGGAGGGGAGGAAGTTTTTCCCCTACACGCTTACGCTGTTCGTCTTCCTGCTCGTGTTGAACCTGGCCGGGCTGATCCCCAACGCCTACCCTGTGACCGCTTCCATCACCTTCACGCTCTTCCTGGCCCTGCTGACGTTCGTTATTACGCAGTACGTGGGCATCAGTCGCAACGGGTTCGGAGGGTACGTGACCGCCTTCGTGCCACCGGGGCTGCCGCTCAAGGTCGTTTTCGTGCCGTTCATGTTCGCGATCGAGTGGATCTCGGAGTTGTCCAAACCGCTTACCCTCGCGATGCGGCTCTACGCGAACATGCTGGCCGGCCA
>JALZNL010000141.1 GCA_030857715.1 Actinomycetota bacterium
GGGCGCGTCACCGACCACAAGCCCGTTCGCGTCGTCCGGGCCGAGATGATCCATGCCCCGGACGACGTGGCCCCAGCCCTCCGCCCGCTCCGGCGGCTCGACCACCTGCACGAGGACGAAGCGGGCGCCGAGCTCGTCCATCGCGCGGACGCGGTGGGCGCCGTCGAGGACCAGGAAGCGGTCACCGTAGGGCGAGGCCAAGACGGGGTTGCGTTGTTCGCCCTCGGACGCTATCCGCCCCTTCAGCCGGGCGAGGCGGCCCTCGTCGTGGGCCTCGTGCAGGAGGAGGCACCCCGACTCCACGAGGCGGAGGTCTTTAAGGGAGGGGATCACGCGCGGGATTCCGGGGCCTTCGGGCCCCTTCTAGGCGTCGCCCCCGCGGCGGCCCCAGATAAAGTCCAGGATGAGAAAGCCGCCGAAAAAGAAGGCCGCGATCACGGCCATGAACCCAACGACGCCGAGCAGCAGGTAGATCGTATCCAAAACTCTTCAGGCCTCTCCGTAAGCGGTTCCGGAAAGTCGGGACGGCCGGATTCGAACCGGCGACCACTCGGCCCCCAGCCGAGTGCGCTACCAGACTGCGCCACGTCCCGACGCGCGTCTTTGCAAGGCGGAATCATACCAGACGGAGGCCATGCTATCATGGATTTTCAGTGCCCCGAGCCGCCCTCTACATCCGCACGGACCCCGCCGGAACGCCGCCCTCCCGCGAAGAACAAGAGGCGACCTGCGAGGCGTTTGCCGCGCAGAACGGCCACGAGATCGTGGCCCGATACGAGGACCTCGACGCCCCCGGCACCCTCCTCTACCACAAGCCCGGCCTCAAAGAGGCGATCAACAACATCAAGGAAGAGGAGGACTGGGAGGTGTTGATCGTGGCGTGGCCCGGCTGCGTCTCGGACGACGCGTCGGCGGTGCACGAGCTCGTGCACAAGTTCTCGCTCTACGGCAACCGGCTGGAATGTCCCGGGCGCTCCTGGGACGAGTTCCTCGCCGACATGAAGGCCTACCGCCGGTCGATGGCCGGCAGGTAGGCCGCCCTCGTGTCAACCGGTTCGGGGTCGGGTAGTATTGCGGGGTGAACTTTGTCCTTACCGTCATCGGCGTCGTGCTGTTGTTGATCTGCCTGGCCGGCGTCGCCAGCGGCGTCTACATAGCCGCCGAACACAAGAACCGCGAGTCCGGGGTGCTCTTCGCACTCTGCTGGGTCTCGGGCGCCGCGGGCGCTGCCGGCGTGGCGATGCGGGACGGGGTAACGTTTCTCGTCGGGATGGTCTGCTTTCTCGTGGCGGGCGCCGTCTTTCTGCTATTCGGCGACGTGAAAGGCGGGTCGGGCAGGCGGGAGAGGGGCAAGTCCTCCGGCCGCGTGCCGGAGGGGTCCGAGAAGACCACGAAGGAGAACAGATCCGGCCACAGGCGGGCCGCCTCTTAGAGCGGCGCCCGCGGAGGGAGTGAGAGGAAAAATGTCACTTATTCGCACGATCCTGGGGTTCGTAATACTCCTGATCCTGATCCACGTCGCCCTGTTCTACGTCAACATCGGCGCCGGCGCGAACACCGTGACCCAAGCCGTCTACAGCCTCGGCGAGCTGCTGGAGTCCCCGGCGGCCCTCCTCCTGAACGCCGTCCCCGCCCTCCAGCAATACCTGAACCCGAACAGCTTCTTTACGGTCGCCCTGACGGCGGTCGGGCTGTACCTCGTACTGTACCTCCTGCTCGGCATAGGCAAGAAGGGCTAGTCAGCACGCTCCGGCTTCGCCTCCGCTTGTCAGCCGGTCAGCACTTCAGCTTGTCAGCACGGCGCTCCGCGTCTCTCAGCACTTCAGCCACCTACCGGCAAGGCGCCGCCCAGGGCGTCGGACGAATCGCCTCCACCGAAGCCCAGGACCGCCGGACCACCCACCGACCGTAGGGGCGGGTTTCAAACCCGTCCGTGCCCGAAGAGAGGCACGAGAGAACGGACATCTCCGCCAACAACCGCCCGGCAACCGTGACCAGGCGGACCGCGGACGGCTAAAAACTGACAAACTGAAAACAAGGCCGAAGCGGGCTGACTAGCTATACTCCTTCACGAATCGACGGTCTATCCGGTGCTTGAGTCGCAGGGCAGGGCGGCTGCGGTTGGTGAGCGGACCGTAGATGGCGAGGCCCGTCCCATCGCCGAGGTCGAGGACGTAGAGGTAGTGCCTCTGCGGTCCGTAGGCGGACAACGGGTCTCCGCGCAGGACGGCCTGGAGGTTGTGGTAGAGGAAGGGGCCCTGGCGGACGGCGTAGACCCCGAACCGGGGGAGCCGTCCGCCGCGGAGGGCGACTGCGTCCCCACCGCCGAAGATTCTGGGGTCGCTCGGGCTCCGGAGGTGGCGGTCGACCCACAGGGCGCCGTCGTCGCCGGTCGCCAGGCCGGAGCGGGCGAAGACGTCCGGCGGGGCGACGCCCGTGGCGGCGAGGGTGAGATCCGCCCGGATCTTCGTCCCATCTTCGAGGACGGCGGCGCCGTTCACCAGAACGGCCCGGCTACCCAGGATCACGCCGACCCCCAGGTCCCGGAGGTGCCCGCGCATGATGCGGCGGGCGGCCCTCGGAGAGGTGGGCAGGAGGTCCGGGCCGGCCTCGACGAGCGTAACCTCCGTCTCCGACCGGGCGTCCCGCGACAGCCCGGCCAGGTTGGCGGCGACCTCGCAGCCGGCGGCCCCGCCCCCGACGACCACCACCCTGAAGTGCCCGCCCGGGGTTGAGGCGAGGAGTCGTTCCCTGACGCCCTCGAGGTTGGAGACCGGCTTTACGGGGACCGTGCCGTCCGCGCCGCTCGCCGTGCTTCCGAGGCAGAAGGAGACGGCGTCGTACCGGACGGTCCGGCCATCTTCCAGGAGCAGGACGCGGTCTTGGTGTTGCACCTTCGCGACGCGGCCTTGAACGAAACGACCCCCGCCCCGTTCGACGAGGCGGCGGATGCCGATGCGGTTCTCGCCGGGTTCGTAGGAGCCGGAGAGCACGCCCGTCGCCATGCCGGAGTAGTAGAGGTGCTCGAACGGGTCGATGAGGACCACGTCGAAGCCGCGGCGGGTGAGTTCTCCCGTGCGCCACAACGCGTAGAGGTTGGCGTGGCCGCCGCCGGCGAAGGCTATCGTGGGTATATGCGTCCCGCGTTCCAAACGCCTGATGTATACCGCACACCGGTCATGCCTGACCAATGCATGAACCGTCGTGGGAGGAATAACGTATACTTTCCCGAACCGTTCCCTAAGGCTTGGAGGGTCAGTGATCGTACCCGGAGAACCGCGGAAGGACCGCGGAGGTTTCTTCCCCTGGGCTCACAGGAGATGCAATGATCGAGTTTAGAGGCGTTAGCAAAACCTACCCCGGTTCCGAGAGGCCCGTGGTCAACGACCTCTCCTTCGAGGTGCCTGATGGGGAGGTCTGCGTGTTGGTAGGCCCGAGCGGT
Organism: Actinomycetota bacterium; assembly: GCA_030857715.1. Next base: position 3,443 of record JALZNL010000141.1, read on the forward strand.
TGCGGCAAGACCACGAGCATGCGCATGGTCAACCGCCTCATCGAGCCCTCGGAGGGCCAGATCCTGATAGACGGCGAGCCGAACATGTCGATGAGCGGGACGCAACTCAGGCGCAAGATCGGCTACGCCATCCAGCAGATAGGGCTCTTTCCCCATCGCACCATCGCGGAGAACATCGGGACCGTGCCGGGCTTGATCGGCTGGGAGAGAGACCGCATAAGGTCGCGAACCGAGGAGCTGTTGGAGCTCGTCGGCCTCGATCCGGGCGCCTACCGCGACCGCTACCCGGCCGAGCTCTCCGGCGGCCAGCAGCAGCGCGTCGGGGTGGCGCGCGCCATGGCGGCGGACCCGCCCATAATGCTCATGGACGAGCCCTTCGGCGCCGTGGACCCCATCACCCGCGAGCGGCTGCAGGACGAGTTCTTGCGCATCCAGGACAACATAAAAAAGACCATCGTCTTCGTCACCCACGACATCGACGAGGCCATAAAGATGGGCGACAAGATCGCCATCCTCAAGGAAGGCGGCATCCTCGCCCAGTACGACACGCCGGAGAACATCCTCTCGGCCCCGAAGTCCGAGTTCGTCTCCTCCTTCGTGGGCAGCGACAGGGTCCTCAAGAGGCTCTCGCTCACGCGCGTCGGGGACGTAGATCTCGAGCCGGCCAACGGCTACGGGGACAACCTTCCGCGCCTGTCTAACCGGATGAGCCTCAAGGACGCGCTCTCGGAGATGATAGGGGCCGGGGCGGAGCGCAGCGTGGTCGTCTCCGACGGCAACGTTCTCGGCTCCCTGACGCTGGACGCGATACGCCAGCTCTCCGGCAGGACCACGAAGTAGCCGTGGCTGTACCCTTGGCTACCGTGGCCTTGCAGAGCCTCGAACCGGAGTTCTTCGACTGGGTCTGGCTGCGGGAGAACTTTTCCGAGGAGGTCTGGCCCGCCGTTATCGGGCACCTGTACCTGTCGTTGGTCTCGGTCGGGATCGCGCTCGCCATCTCGCTGCCGCTCGGGGTGCTCGTCGCCCGTTACCGGAGGCTCTACGCCCCGGTGCTCTTCGTGACGGGTTTCCTGTTCACCATCCCGAGCCTCGCCCTGTTCGCGTTCCTCGTCGCCGCGGGTGTCGGCATCGGGCCGCGGCCCGTCATCATCGGCCTTGTCTCGTACTCGCTGCTGGTCCTGATCCGCAACGTCGTGACGGGGATAGACTCCGTGGCCCCCGAGACGATAGACGCGGCCCGCGGCATGGGCCTGACCAACCGCCAGATCCTCTTCCGGGTCGAGCTTCCGCTGGCGCTGCCGGTGATCGTGGCCGGCATCCGCATCGCCACCGTTACGGTCATAGGCATCGCCGTGATCGGCGCGTTTATCGCGGGCGGCGGGCTCGGCCAGCTCATCTTCGACGGGATAGACCGGAACTTCCCGACACTCGTGCTGACGGGGGCGGTGATGGCGACCCTCATGGCGATCTTCGCTGACGTCGCCCTGCTCCTCGTGGAACGGTACATGAGGCCCTGGGCCCGCCGGGCCAGGGGGGCGAACTGATGCTGGACGGGATAATAGAGACCCTCCAGCGCCCCACCTACCCTGGCCTGCTGTGGACCCACGTCCAGCTCTCCGTGCTCGGCACGCTGCTTGGCATCTTGATCTCCGTCCCCATCGCGCTCGCGGTGCGGAACACGCCGCTCGGGGCGGCGATAGCCGTCAACGTCGGCAACCTCGGCCGCGCGATACCGTCGCTGGCGCTGCTGGCTATAGTGTTCCCGTTCCTTGGCTTCGGGTTCGCGGCACCCCTCATAGCGCTCACCGCGCTCGCGGTGCCGCCGATCCTGATCAACGCCTCCACGGGCCTCCGCGAGGTGCGCCAGGAGGTGGTAGACGCCGCCCGCGGGATGGGTCTGTCGGAGGGTCAGATCCTGACGCGCATCCAGCTCCCGATAGCGGTGCCCGTGATCTTCGCCGGGGTCCGCACCTCCGCGGTGCAGGTGGTGGCGAGCGCGACGCTGGCGACGTTCATCGGCGGCGGCGCCCTGGGTGACCTGATCGTGGAGGGCTTCTCCCGGGGCGACACGGCCATCCTGCTGGCCGGCGCGCTCTCGGTGGCGGCCCTGGCCATCCTCACAGAGGTGCTCTTTGAGGTCCTCGAACGCACCTTTACCCCGAAAGGCCTGAAGATCGCCCAACAGAGGCGCTCCGGATAAACAGAGAAAGGGAAAACTTGAAGAACAAGACGAAGCTGATCCGCGCGGTAACCACGACCCTGGCGGCGCTCGCGCTCCTTGCCACCGCCGCCTGCGGCAACGTCGGCAGCGACAGCGGCAGCGATTCCGACTCCGGGGGCGGCGACGGCCCGACCGTCACCATAGGCTCCAAGAACTTTACCGAGCAGTACATCCTGGGCAACATGTACGCCGAGGCGCTGGAGAACGACGGCTTCAACGTCGAGAGGAACCTGAACCTCGGGAGCGAGCAGATCGCCGACCGCGCCCTCCAGAACGGCGAGATCGACCTCTACCCCGAGTACACGGGCACGGCGCTGGTCGCCATCCTGGACTACGGCGAGGAGAAACTCTCCAGGCTGGAATCCCCCGAGGCTACCTACCAGGCCGCCAAGGAACTCTACGCGGAGCGGGACCCGGCGGACACGATGCTCCAGCCGGCCTCCTTCAACAACACCTACGGCATCTTCGTCCGCTCGGAGGTCGCCGAGGAGCGGGATCTCGAGACCCTGGCGGACCTGGCGGAGGCCTCTCCGGAGCTGACCTTCGTCTCGTACTCCGAGTTCCAGAACCGCTCGGACGGCTACCCGAACATGCAGGATAACTATCCGGCCTTCGACTTCCAGGACATCATCATCGCCAACCAGCTCGGGCTGCGCTACCAGGGGGTCCAGGAGGGCGGCGAGGGCGACGTCGGCGTCGGCTTCCTCACCGACGGACAGCTCACCTCCGACGAGCTCACGGTGATGGACGACGAGAAGAACATCTGGCCCTTCTACAACCCGGCCCCCGTCGTCCGGAGCAACGTCCTCGAAGAGAACCCGGAGATGGAGGACCTCCTCAACGAGGTAACCGCCAGCCTCGACGTCGAAAAGATGCGCGAGCTGAACGGGCGGGTCGACCTGGACCAGGAGGACCCTGAGGACGTCGCCCGCGAGCACCTCGAAGAGGAGGGTCTCCTCGACTAACCAGGCCCAGAACGCGGCGG
>JALZNL010000695.1 GCA_030857715.1 Actinomycetota bacterium
GCCGGTCTCCAGCGAGGACACGGCCTCCCAGCTCGGGGATTTCATCGAGGACGAGAAGGTCTCCGACACCCCCGACACGGTGATGCGGGAGATGGAGACGGCCCACCTGAGGGAGGCCATCGACCATCTCCCCGAGAGGGCCCGCTACGTGCTCGTCCGGCGCTACGGCCTGGACGACCACGAGCCCGCGACGCTCGCCGAACTGGGCGAGGAGCTAGACATCTCCCGCGAGCGCGTCCGCCAGCTCCAGCGCGAGGCGGAGCGCATCCTCAAGGCGGGCGAGTACGGCCGCATCCTCCGAGACGCCGTAGCCTGACGCGCTCATAAACCTCTTTGTCGGCCGGTCCCACCCCGGGGCCGGTCTCTTTGTGCCGTCGCCCCATCTCTTCTGGTAGCCTTGCCCGCGTGAAAGGCGGCAGAGGCACATTCATGGTCACGCTGGCGGCGTTCGCGGCCTTATCGGCGGTGGCGGGCGCGGGGCTGCTGCGAGACGTCGACGCCCGGCTCCTGCGGCTCACACAGGTTCGTTCCTCGATGAGTTTGGATGTTCTTGGCAGCGCCCTCTCGGTGCCGGGCAGTGCGGAGCTCTCGGTCGCCGCGCTGGCCGCGCTGACCCTCTGGCTACACGCGAGGGGCCGCGGGCGGCTGGGCCGCAGGCTGCTCGTTGCGCTCGTGGCGACCACTATCGTCGAGATCGCCATGAAGTTCGTCGTGCCGCAGGCCCCCGTTCCGACGGACGTCGGGCGCGTGCCGGACCCCTCGCTCTTCGACTTCGACACCCCTTATCCTTATCCAAGCGGCCACATGCTTCGCGCCGTCCTCCTGCTCGGGGCCGTCTACGCCCTCTGGCCTAACCGGCTCGCGCGCGCCGCCATCCTGCTGGCGCTCGCGGGGGCCGCCGGCGCCCGCGTCTACCTCGGCACCCACTGGCCCTCGGACGTGGTCGGGGGCGCGCTGCTCGGGCTCGCGGGCCTCCTCTGGGCTTTCGGGACGGAACAATCGGGTAAACCTGAGGGCGACGAGAACGCCTGAAAGGAGCGCGCTGTGGAGATCACCGTAGTTGGTTCGGGGACCGTGGTGCCCCGCCTGGAGCGCCGCCAGAGCTGCGTCGTCGTAGAGGCAGGCGGCGAGATGCTCGTCTTCGACCTCGGCGCGGGGGCCGTTACGGGCATGGTCGCCGCGGGCCTGGACCCGTTCGCCACGGACCGGGTCTTCTTCACCCATTTCCACCCCGATCACACGGTAGACGCCGCCAACCTGCTCTTCGCCATGAACTACGGGACCGACGAGCCCCGCACCAATACCCTGCACGTAACCGGCCCCGAACCGTTCGAGAGCTTCTGGTCTTCCATCCTGAGAGTGTGGGGCGAATGGATGCAGGGCGACTACCCCATCCGGACGAGAGAGCTACCCCACGCCTGCGACTCGCCCCTCGAACTCGGCGGTTGCAGCCTCTCCTGGGCCCCCGCCGTCCACCGCCCCGAGAGCATCGCCTACCGGCTGGACGGCGAGACCGGCTCTTTCGTCTACACCGGCGACACCGACTACTCACCGTCCGTCGTGGAACTCGCCCGCGGCGCCGACACGCTCCTGATCGAATGCTCCACCCCCGACGACGCCCCCGTCCCCGGGCACCTCACGCCGGGCGGGGTGGCGCGCATGGCCAGCGAGGCGGCCGTCGGCCGGGTGGTCCTGACCCACCTCTACCCCGCTGTGGATGACGGCCGCCTGCCCGAAGCCGTAGCGAAGGGCTTCGACGGCGAAGTCCTTCTCGCGCACGACAGGTTACGGTTGAACGTATAAAAGCTAACCCGGTGTGCAGGTTTTTCTGGCCCGGGTCCACGGTCTCGCCTACTATCAAAGGTGACCAAACCACAAGACGGAGGCAAACGCCGTGGACCTCTGGGACACCTTCATTGTAGCCGTCTACTGCCTGGTGGACGACCTTATGGAAGAGCTGCTCGGAGGCCAAAGGCTGCGTAAGCGCGGTCCCGACCCCACCCTCGACGACCGGG
>JALZNL010000696.1 GCA_030857715.1 Actinomycetota bacterium
CCTACGAGGTGCCCCAAGGCCGGCGCGTCAACGTCGTCGGCGCGTTCGCCCCCTACGACCCCAGCGGGCCACGCCTGGTCTCCGAAACCCGGCGCACGGCGGAGGGCCGCTCCGACGCGGCGGCGCACCTGGCCTTCGTCCGCCGGGTGGCGGGGCTGGGGGAGGACCCGACCACCGCCCCGGCACGAGCGCGGCCATGCATCGTCGTTCTGGACAATTACTCGGTCCATCACGCCGCGACGGTCAAGCAGGCAGAGCCCGCCTTGGCCGACGTCGGCGTCACCTGTTGCTACCTGCCGCCCTCCAGCCCTGAGCTCAACCGCATCGAGCCGGTCGGGCGCCAAGTCAAGTAACAGGACCTCCCCGAACGCAGCCAGCCGACCGACACCGCCCTCCAGACCGCAGTTGCAACGGCCCTGACCGCCCGCGCCTCCCGGCTCCGCGAATCTACGCATGACTTACCTCGACGTGCTTAGTGGTGCATCCGGTAAGTCCGCGGTAAACTGGGCGGCCTCGTGAGGAGGTATCCGATGCCCGCCCCGCTCCGCGCCCGGTTCTGGTCGTCCGATGAACAGGATGCCATCGAGCGCCTCGCTCGGTCCCGCACCGCCCCCGCCCGCCTCGTCGAACGCGCCCGCATCGTGCTGCTCTCGCGGCAGTGCGACACGGTGGAGGAGATCGCCGAGACGCTGGGCGTCTGCCAGGACACCGTGCGGCGCTGGATCCACCGCTTCGACCGCGACGGGGTCGCCGGCCTGGCAGACAAGCCCCGGGCCGGTCGCCCGCCGACGTACACCCCGGCCGAGGTCGGGGCGGTGGTCGCCGCCAGCCTGACCACGCCGGAGGAGCTCGGACTCCCCTTCGCCAGCTGGACGCTCGACCGCCTCGCGGCGTACCTCAACGAGGCGGCGGCGATCCCGATCAAGCGCAGCCGGATCGGCGAGATTCTGCAGGCCGAGGGCTTGCGCTGGCGCACCCAGGAGACGTGGTTCGGCGAGCGGCCCGATCCCGAGTTCGTCCAAAAAAGGGGGCGATCGTCGCCCTCTACGACGCGCCACCTGCGGCTAGTGTCGTGATCTGCCTCGACGAGATGGGTCCCGTGGCGGCCAAGAGCTACCCGGGGCAGGCGCCGGTGCGGCCGGCGGCCCAGCACGGGGCCGAGCGCGCCACCCAGGAAGCCGACTACGGGCGGCGCGGGAAAGGCTACGTCTTCGGGGCCTTCCACCCGGCCACCGGCGAGGCGTTCACCGCCCCCTACGACGGGCGGACGACCGCCAACTGGGTCGCCTTCCTGGCGCAGGTGGAGGCGTGGGTCGATGCCGGGGTCGAGCGCGTCTACGCCATCCTCGATAACCTGAGCATGCACCGGGCGCTCGACGCGCTGCTCTTCGCCGTGGCCCACCCGCGCTGGGAGTTCGTCTTCCAGCCCACCTACGCGGCGTACCTCAACCTGATCGAGCCGTGGTGGAAGACCTTGCGCTCCCTGGCACTGAAGGGCAAGCGCTTCGAGACGTGGGAAGAGGTCTGCCGGGCCGTGGCCGCGGCCACCGCCTATTGGAACACGCACCGCCGTCCGTTCGTCTGGGGCCGCCGCCGCCGGCATCGGGTTCACCGCCGCGCCGGCCTCGCGCTCGTACCCCTTGCAGCATGACTTGCCGGATGCACCACTAAGCGCATCGCTGGAGAGCGTTCTTTGGTGAGATCACTCCCATCGCCGACCAACTCTACGACGAGCATCACCTTCAACTCCGAAGGGAGGGACGCCTTAGCCAAGACGCATCCGTGAAGTGAAATCCGTAACCGACTTCGAGAAGATGCTGCTCGGGCGGCCCATATTCAGGCACTCAAGGAGGAGATGGAACGGGACATCGAGGCCGCGCCTCTATCGAAGCCGCGCGCCCGGCTGCGTGTCGTGTCCCGCTCGCTGACATCCGCCGGTCCGCGGCGCATCAATCTTCGGGCACGGGCACTCCACCTTCGCATCGAAGGGCGAAAGGTCAAGGATTAGGCCTCGC
>JALZNL010000142.1 GCA_030857715.1 Actinomycetota bacterium
GAAAGGACACGAGGCGCGCTGCCTGGTCCGCGACAGAAGCCCCAACGCCTCGCGGCTCGAAACGCGGCGGGTAGAGGTGGTCCGCGGGGACGCCGGTAGCCTATGGGATCTCTCGCGGGCGCTCTCCGGAATGGAGGCGATGGTGCACGTCGCGGGGATCGAGTACGCGCCGCAGGTGGCGGAGGCGGCGCGCGCCGCACGGGTGCCGCGCCTGGTAATGGTTGGCAGCACGAGCGCGCACTCGGCCCACGAGTTCCGCTCGGGTCCCAAGCTACGGATGGAAGACCTGGTGCGCAAGAGTGGGCTCGAGTACACCCTCGTCCGGCCGACCATGATCTACGGCTCCGAACTGGATAAGAACGTCCACCGCCTCCTGCGCTTCCTGGACCGCTCGCCCGTCTTCCCGATCTTCGGCCCCGGCACGAACCTCTGGCAGCCCGTCTACCACGAGGACTGCGCCCGCGGCGTCTACGAGGCCCTCGTCCGACCCGCCGCCGTCGGACGCGCCTACGACCTGCCCGGCGCGGCGCCGTTCCCCTACGCGACGCTGGTCGAGACGGCCGCCCGCGCCCTGGGCAAAGAGACCCGCCTGGTCCGACTGCCGCTGGAGCCCATCCGCCGGGCCCTGCTCCTCGCCGAAATGCTCCGACTCCCGCTCCCCGTCAAGAGCGAGCAGGTCCTGCGGCTGCGTGAGGACAAGGCCTACCCCTACGACGACGCCCGCCGGGACCTCGACTACGCCCCCCGCCCGTTCCACGAAGGCGTGGCCCTGGAAGTCGCCCGCCTGAGGGAGGTCGGCCTGATCAAGTACAAACCGTAACAGTGCTACACTGATGCCGTGTAGCACGAAAAGGAGCGGGCATGGCGAACCTGACGATCACGGTGGACGAGGAGACGGTCAAGCGGGCGCGCATCAGGGCGTTGGAGGAAGGTACTTCGGTGAACGCCCTGTTACGGGGCTACCTGGAAGAGTATTCGGGTGTTCGACGGGAGAGGCGTGAGGCGGGCCGGAAACTCTTGGAGCTCTCGAAGAATTCGAAGGCGGGCAGCGGCGGCAAGGGCTTGCCCAAAAGGGAGGAGTTATACGACCGGCCAATAGGTAGGAACCGACGCGAAGGGCCGTTGTAAGGAAGGCGCCATGCCCCCATTCTTCGACACGAACGTTCTCGTCTACTTCGTGGATGCAGACGAGCCGGAGAAGCAAGAGATCTCCCGTCGTCTGGTACGGGAGCACCTGGCCGAAGGTGACGGCACTATCTCGGTTCAGGTTTTGCGCGAGTTCTTCTGGTCATCGAGAAGATTGCGCACCCCGGTCTCGTATGAGACGGCGAGCGAAGCGGTCGAGTACTTTGCCAAGTTCTCTCCCCTGCAGGAGGATGCCTCGATGGTTCTCGAGGCTGTACGCCGCAGCCGGAAGATGTCCATCTCTTTCTGGGACGCCCTGATCGTGGAGGCCGCCCTCAAAGTGGGCGCCGACCGGCTCTTCACAGAGGACATGCAGCACGGGCAGGTCATAGAGGGGATGCGTGTCGAGAACCCGTTCTTATAGGGAGCTGTCGAGATGCTGACCGGGGCGGTGGTCGCCGGGGGACTGGCGTTTCTCGTGGCCGGCGCGCTCGTGCCGCTGCTCGCCAAGTTCGCCGTCGGCCGTAGCCTGCTCGACGTCCCGAACCTTCGCTCCTCCCACGAGGTCCCGACGCCGCGGCTCGGCGGGATCGCCATCTTCGCCGGGACGCTGGTCGGGGTCGCGGTGCTGCGCCCGGAGGGGGCGTGGCCGCTCCTTGCGGCGGCGGCGCTCATCTGGGCCGTCGGGCTCGCGGACGACCTCTCGAACCTCCACTTCAAGACCAAGGCCGCGGCACAGGCCATCATCGCGGGCGGCCTGCTGCTCCTCTACCCGCCGCCGGTGCTGTCCGGGTCTTCGGGGATGCTTTGGATCCTGGTGCTCGCGGTCGGAATCTTGTGGATCTCCGCCCTCAGCAACGCCTTCAACTTCATGGACGGCATAGACGGCTTTACGGGCGGCGTCGCGATAGTGAACGCCCTCTTCCTCGTCCCGCTCGCGGGCGAGACGGGCAGCTTTCTACCCGCGCTCGTCGGGGCGACGGCCGGGTTCCTCGTCTGGAACGTTAGCCCGGCCTCGATGTTCGTCGGCGACTCCGGCGCGTACTTTCTCGGCTTCGTCCTCGCGGCCGTCGCCCTCTACGCCCCGCTGCCACCGGGCGAGTCGTGGACGCCCCTGGGCTTCGTCGCGTGCGCCCTGGTCTTCCTCCCGTACCTCTTCGACACCGCCTTCACCCTCCTCCGGCGCCTGCGCAGCGGGGCCGGAAAGAGCATCTTCCTCGCCCACCGCGAGCACATCTACCAGCGCATAACCCCAACCGTCGCCCTCCACCGCCGCACCAGCAACCTCTACTACGGCGCGAGCGTCGTCGCCGGCTTCGCCGCGCTCCTAGTGGCCGAAAGCGGCGTCTACTCGCTCCTCGGCCTGCTCCTGGCCCTGGCGTTGTGCGCCGCGCTCGCGGCGCTGCCGAAGATGCTGAAGTAGGTTTCAGGCTTCAGGTTACAGGCTTCAGGGAGAGCGGTCCGGTTCGTGACCCGCTGGAGGTCCACGATACCGCCCGAAGAGAGCATCGGTGCAAGAAGCAGAGGTGGATGACGGTCGCAGGATACGAAGCGCGCCGGAAACCTGAAAGCTGAAACCCGATGCCTGAAGCCTAAAGAAAATTAGCCATACGCGCCATCAGAAGTTAAAATACAGCCTTATGTGGCTTATGCGGAGGGTGGGAGAGAGACTTATGGGCATCGTGGACTGGCTCCAGCGTGCCTTCCACGGCTCGCCGCCCGTGTTCCGGCGTGGGGCGGCGATGCTGGTGGACGCCTTTATAGTCATCGAGTCTTTCGCCGTCGTGCTCATCGTCCGCGTCGCGGGAGACGTGGAGCCTCAGTTCTGGCAGTACTTCTGGCCGTTTGCGATCTTCTCGGCGCTCGCGTTCGTCCTGCTCCTGAACGAGAGCGGGGTCTACAGGAGCATCCTCAGGTACACCGGTATCTACCAGGGCGTGCAGGTGTTGAGCGCGACGGCCATCGCGGCCGGCGGTCTCTTTCTGGCCGTGTTCTGCGTGGGGCCGGACGGGTTCGGGATCACGCAGCAGAACCCCGTTCCGCTCTCGGTACCGCTCATGGGCTCGGTGCTCGCCTACGTGCAGCTTGTTGCCGTGCGGCTCTATCCGCGGGTCTTCTACGAGCTCTCGCTGCGTGAAGTCGGGCGGCGGACCAGGGTTGCGATCGTGGGCACGGGCGAGCCGGGCGTGGCGCTCGCCGGGCACATCTGGCGCACGTCGGCGACCGAGACGCAGGTCGTGGGTTTCGTCAGCGAGTCGCGGGCTGAGGTCGGCCGGCATATAGAGGGCGCCGCGGTGCTCGGGGTCGTCGGGGATCTCGAAGGGCTCATCTCCCAGCACGGGATAGACCAGGTCATCATCGCCATGCCGCACGCGGGCCGGGAAGAGATGGACTGGATCTGGCGCACCTCCACCCGCGCCTCCGCCACGGTGAAGGTGATGCCGGACCTCGGCGAGTTTCTCTCCGAGGGCACCATCAAGCTGCGCGAGCTCCAGATAGAGGACCTCCTGGGGCGCGAGCCGGTTGACATAGACCTCGACGCCCTCTCCGGCTACATCAACGGCAAGCGGGTGCTCGTGACCGGGGCGGCCGGCTCCATCGGCAGCGAGCTCTCCCGCCAGATCTCGCGCCTGGGTCCCGCTAGGCTGGTCCTGCTCGACCGCGACGAGAGCGGCCTCTACTACCTGAACACGGAGCTTCGCCGGGAGGACTTCTTCGACGCGGAGGTCTTTGTCGGCGACGTGACCCACCCCGAGCGCGTGAGCTTTATCTTCGAGCGTTTCAGGCCTCAGCTCGTCTTCCACGCCGCCGCCTACAAGCACGTCCCGATGATGGAGCTGCAGGCCACCGAGTGCATCACCAACAACGTCTTCGGCACCCTCAACGTGGCGCGGGCCGCCGGTGCCTACGGGGCGAGCAAGTTCGTCAACGTCTCCACGGACAAGGCCGTCCATCCGGTAAACGTCATGGGGGCGACCAAGCGTCTCTCGGAGATGGTCGTAAAGAACCTCTCCGGCGAGTACCCCGAGACCGTCTACGCTTCGGTCCGCTTCGGGAACGTGCTCGGCAGCCGCGGTTCGGTGGTACCGACCTTCCGCCAGCAGATAGAGGCCGGCGGTCCCGTCACCGTGACGCACCCGGACATGATCCGGTACTTCATGACCATCCCCGAGGCGGTCTCCCTGATCCTACAGGCCGGCGCCATGGCCGAGGGCTACGGCACCTACGTCCTGGAGATGGGCCGCCCCGTCGCCATCACGGACCTCGCCCGCAAGATGATCGAGATAATGGGCGCCGCCAACGTCCAGATAAAGTTCGTCGGCCTGCGCCCCGGAGAGAAACTAAAGGAAGAGCTCTTCGAAGAAGGCGAGGAACGGGCCTCCACCGACCACCAGATGGTCTTCAAGCTCTCCACCGAGAACATGACCCCGCCCGACGGCGCCGACCTCACGGAGCTGCTGGACGGCATGATCTACCACGCGCGCAGCCAGGAGGTCGCCAGCTCCGTCGAGTTCCTCCGCCGCGCCGTTCCCAACTACTCGGCCGCCGACCTGCCGGAAGCCTGCGAGAGCCGCCTGGACTACCCGCAAATTTAGGTCACAGGCTTCAGGTTTCAGGCTACAGGTCAAGCACTCGTCCGCCTTCCGGCGCACCCCGGATACGCGACGAACAGCCATAGAAGCTGAAGCCCAACAGCGATGCTCACGAGCATTGATCCGTCGCTCTGAACAGCCGTCGGCCGGCACACGCCGTTAAGCTACGAACTCAAAAACCTGAAGCCTACTACCGCGTGGCCCTTCGGCCCCTGATCCCGAGGTAAGCCAGATAAGCGCCGATCAGCAGGAAGACGCCTATGATCGGGAAGTGCAGCCAGGCCAGGTACGGGTCCGTCTGCAGGTCGTTCGCGTACCAGGTGTAGGCCCGCGTCGTCCACGAGAAGAGCGTGATGATGCCGCACGCGAGGAGCAGGTTCGACGTGAGCCTGGAGAGCTTCATAACCCCTCGGAGTCTACCAGAGTGGTGTCGCCCGAACTAGCAACACAAAAGCGCAAAGGTTATACTGACTGCCATAGTTAGGCGGAGTTTGTAACTATAAGCATCTGGTATAGAAAGCGTTCGGAGGGAAAGAGTTTTGGCTGAGCTAGAGAAGCGCACGCTCGACGAGGTAAAGGCGCTCAGTAGGGAAGAGGCGGTCGAGTTGATGCGCCAGGCCGGCATCGTGGGGGCCGGGGGGGGTGGGTTCCCGACGTACTTCAAGTGGAAGAATCCGCAGCCGAACCTGATCGTCAACTGCACGGAGTCCGAGCCTGGCTACTGGGGCGACAAGCTGATCCACCGCGAGTACCACGACGAGTTCCTGGAGCTCTTCGACGCCATGAAGACCATCTTCGGCATAGAGCAGGTCATCATGGGCGTCCACTTCAAGGACGAGGAGTGGTTCTCCCGCTACAAGGACGAGGCGAACGGGCTCTACTCCGTGAGCCTGGTGCCGGACAAGTACTCGATGGGCGAGGAGAAGACGCTCATCAAGAACATCTTCAACGAGGACAAGGGCCAGTGGGTGCCGCGGCGGGTCGAGATGCCCGACGGCTCCAAGCGTCCCGGGCTCCCGCTCGACGCCGGGCACATCGTCCAGAACTCGGAGACCTTGCTCAACATCTACAACGCGTTCTTCCTGGGCCGGCCCATGACGACCAAGTTCGTGAACGTCTTCGGCCCCGACCTCCCGCTCAAGCTCTTCGAGGCGCCGCTCGGCTCGTCCGCCACCGAGCTCATAAAGCTCGCCGGCATGGACGTCGAGGCAGAGGCCGGCAACGTCTCCGTCATCGACGGCGGTCCTTACCTAAACGAGATGGGCATCGAGTCCCTCGGCGAGGGCGACGCCTACGTGCGCCGCACCACCAATGGCTTCCTCATCATCCCCAAAGGCGTGGCCTCCAAGGAGTACGCTGACATAAAGACCAAGCTCCCCGAGGAGGGCGTCACCTCGCTCGTGGGCAAGGTCAGCGGCGTGAGCCTCCCGCTCGGCGGCCGTTTCCTCAAGCCCGCCACCCCGCTCGTCTCCGAGGGCGACGAGGTCTCCTTCGGACAGAAGATCGGCGAGCCCGTCGAAGACGGCTTCTCCATCGGCGTCTGGAGCGGCATGGACGGCACCATCTCCTCCATAGAGGACGACATCGTCCAGATCTCCGGCGGCGCCATACCGCAGGAAGAGGCCGAAGCCGAGACGGAGGCGGAAGCGAGGCGGTAGCCCGAGGCTACCGCCGCCGTCAGCTATCAGCTTTCAGCGGTCAGCTTGTTGGGCCGGGGCGCGACCCCCGGCCTTTTTTGCTAGAAGGGTTTTCGTCCGACGAAAGTCGGTAACCAACCAATGTTTGCGCAGAAAGCCAGGGCCCCGCGTCGAACCCGAGAAGCTGAAGGCTGACAGCTGACGGCTGTCAGCTACTCGCCTTCTTTGCGTGGCAAAAGGTTCTGCGCCTGCTGGGGTAGGCGGGCACGCAGGTCTTCGAAGGTGATGCCT
>JALZNL010000697.1 GCA_030857715.1 Actinomycetota bacterium
GGGGCCAAACGGGCTCTCGACCGGGGTGTCCGCCAGGCCGACCGTCACCCGTCCCTCCATCGGGATGCGCGTGAGGTAGCGGAGCATGTGGTGTTGTTCCACGGCCCCCATGCGGGCGGCGAAGGCGTCGTCGTGGTCCGGGAGGCGGGCCATGAACTCGTCCAGAGAGACGTCTTCGAGGCCATCGGGGACGAGGGACTCGTACGGGATCTCCCCCGGTTCGATCCCGCGCCCCATCATGCGGGCCAATATGATCGCCTTGCGGGCCACGTCCAGCCCCGAGAGGTCATCCCTGGGGTCGGGCTCGGCGTAGTGGAGTTCGACCGCCTCCCTGACGGCCTCGGAGAACGACCTTCCGGCCTCCACCGCGCTCATCACGAAGCCCAAAGTTCCGCTCGGGCTTGCCTGTATCTCCAGGATCTCGTCGCCCGTCTCGATCAGGCCGCCTATGGTCGAGATGATCGGCATCCCCGCCCCGACGGTCGCCTCGTGCCAGAGCCTGTCCGGCACCTCGTTGACGAGCCGCTCGTACTGCGCCGTGCTCCCAGAGAGTGGCCCCTTGTTCGAGAGCACGAGGTAGGACCCGTTCTCTATCCCGAGCAGGTCCAGATCAAACGTCCCCCCATGCACCGCCACATCCACCACGACCCTCGTGAAGCCGGGGGCAGGCTCCGAGCGCAAGACATCCTCCAGCGGCTCGGTGCCGAGGTCGGAGAGCCGGCCGCCCTCCTCCTTCAGCCTGACGGCCTGGGGCAGCAGGTCCTCGCCGCAGAGCGCCCCGGACGTATCCGAGATGGCGCGGTAGCGGACCTCGACGCCGCGGCGTTCGAGCCAGCGCTTGCGCTCCTCTAGCACGATCTGGGCGACCGCGCGCCCGACGTGGCCGAGCCCGATCTGGACGATCTCAAGCCGCCTCAAGCTACCTCCTCGACCCCGGCGTCCACCGTTACCAGGGAACCGTGCAGCAGCCGCAGGGCGTCCTCGCCCCGCTCCCCGTTGACGACGAAGACGAGGCCGGCGGAGGCGAAGCCGGCGTGAAGAAACCTTATCTTCGCCTTCCTGAGCAGGCGCAGGCCGAGCTTGAGGTCCCTCTCGGAGGGCGAGCCGATGCAGACGACCATCGCCGTCTCGCTGCGGCGGCCGTTGGCGCACGGTATCTCCATCGGCACCTTGCGGCGCAGCGCGACGCACCGGACGCCGTCGCCGTCCGCGAAGTCCGCCGAGATACGCGTGCCCGGCGTGTCGGGGGCGAAGGTATTGCGCACGCGCACGGTCATCCGGGCCTCGGCGGCGGGTTCCATCGTCTTGTGGTGCAGGACCTTGGCACCGAGGCCCGCGAAGGTGTGCGCCTCGTGGTAGGAGAGGCGGGGCATCAGGGTCGCATCGGGGACCAGGCGCGGGTCCGCGTCGAGCACGCCGTTCACGTCGGACATGATCCAGACCTCTCGGGAGCCGAGCGCACGCCCTATCACGGTCGCCGACAGGTCAGACCCGCCACGCCCGAGCGTGGTCGGGGAACCGTCCGGCGCCCTCCCGACGAAGCCGGGAACCACCGCCACCCCTCCCCCGTCGAGGACCGGCGCGATGTGGCGCGCGCACCGCCTCTCCGTCTCGTCCACGTCCACCTCGGCCTCGTCGAAGCGCCGGTCCGTGGCTATGGGGTCGGCCTCGACGGCTTCGACGGGGGCGCCGGCCTTGGCTACGGCCCCGGCGAGGACCTCGGCGGAGAGGCGTTCGCCGAAGACCGCGATCTCGGCCCGCCGGGCTTTCACGCCCTCCGAAGGGCGCTTTATCGTCTCCACGAGCTCGTCCAGAAGCCCGAGGACCCGCCCCTCAACTCTGAGCCGGCGTTCCGGTGCGACGGCCTCCCGTATGGCGCGCAGGTGCCTCTCGGCGAGCGCCTCTCGGAGCTCCTCGGCCGCCTCACCGCCGGGGTCCACGACGCCCGCCGCGTGGCCGAGCAGCAGGTTCGTGACGCCGCTCATCGCGGAGACGACGACGGCCACGGGC
>JALZNL010000698.1 GCA_030857715.1 Actinomycetota bacterium
ATCTCCGTGGGCGAGGAGTTCGCCGGGATGTTCGCCGCGATGGAGGACGAGTACATGGCCGCCCGCGCCGACGACGTGCGCGACGTGGCGTCCCAGATCGCCTCCGAGCTCATGGGCAACGGGCCGTCCGGCCTCGAAACCCTCGCGGAGCCCTCCGTGATCCTGGCGCTCAACCTCGCCCCCTCCGATACGGCCCGCATCCCGAAGGGGATGGCCCTGGGGTTCGTCATCTCCGGGGGCTCGCGGACCTCGCACGTCTCCATCATGGCCCGCTCTTTCGGCATCCCGGCGGTGGTCGGGGTCGGGGCGGCGCTGGAAGACGCCTTCGGGGCCGGAATGGCCGCCCTCGACGGCACGGAGGGCTACGCGGTCGCCGACCCGGGCGAAGACGTGATCTCCGACTTCGAACAGAAGCAGAAGGACGCTGACGCGGAGGCGGCCTCTCTCGAGGAATACAGGCACACCGAAGCCCGCACGAAGGACGGTAGACGCATCGAGGTCGCGGCCAATATCGGTTCGGCCGAGGAGGCAGAGGGCGCGATCTCCTGGGGCGCGGAGGGCGTCGGGCTCTTCCGCACGGAGTTCCTGTTCATGAAGCGGCAGAACCTGCCTTCGGAGGAGGAGCAATACGAGGCTTACCGAAAGGTGGCCGAGGAGTTCGGGGAGCGGCCCGTCATCATCCGCACGATAGACGTGGGCGGGGACAAGGACCTGCCCGGCGTGGACCAGCCAGAGGAGGAGAACCCCTTCCTCGGCTGGCGCGGCATCAGGATGTGCCTCGACGTTCCTGAGTTGTTCAAGCCGCAACTGAGGGCGATCCTGCGCGCCGCGCCCCACGGCAACCTGCGGATAATGTTTCCGATGGTCGTGGACAACGTGGAGCTGCGCGCCGCGAAGGAGATCCTCGAAGAGTGCCGCAAGGAGCTGGAGGGGCAGGGGACGGAGCACGGCGAGGTAGAGGTCGGGGTGATGGTCGAGACGCCTGCGGCGGCGATCCGGGCGGGGGACATCGCCCCGGAGGTCTCCTTCTTCTCCGTCGGGACGAACGACCTGGTGCAGTACACGCTGGCCGCCGACAGGGGTAACGAGCGTCTGACGCGCCTGCAGAGCGCGGACCATCCTGCCGTTCTGGACCTTATCGGGAAGACCTGCGAGGCGGCGCGGGAGGCGGGGATCTGGGTCGGCGTCTGCGGCGAGGCGGCTGGGGAGCCAGGCATGATCTCCAAACTTCTCGAGTTGGGCGTCACCGAACTGAGCATGAGCGCCCCGTCCATCCCGAAGGCGAAGAAGATCGTCTCCGAGTTGTAGGGTTTTTGCCGCCCGTCGCGGCGGTGGGGCTCGCGGCGGGCGCGAGGTAAGCGGATTTAGGAGGAGACAATGAAGGCGTCGGAAGACCGCCGAACGGACGGCGAGACCGCGGAAGCGGGGACCGATAGGTTCGTATACGGGTTCTCGGACGAGCTGGGCCTATCTGACGTCCTGGCCCTGTGCGGGGGGAAGGGCTCGGGCCTCATGCGGATGCGGGGCCTCGGCCTTCCGGTGCCGGAGGGGTTCGTCATCACGACGGAGGCCTGCGTCTCCTACATAAAGACAAGACAGATGCCCGGGGGGCTCCTGGATGAGGTCAAGGAGAACCTGAAGCGCGTGGAGGAGGCCACGGGACGGGGGTTCGGGGACCCGAAGAACCCGCTGCTGGTCTCCGTGAGGAGCGGTGCCGCGGTCTCCATGCCGGGGATGATGGACACCGTCCTGAACCTCGGCCTGAACGACGCCACCGTCCTCGGCCTGGCTGAGAGCACGGGAGACGAACGCTTCGCCCGGGACTCCCACCGGCGCTTCATCCAGGCGTTCGGTGAGATCGTACTCAAGGCGCCGGGACACCTCTTCGAGGACGCCATCGAGGAGATGAAGGTCGAGCGGGGCGTAGAGGCGGACACGGAGCTTGCGTCCGAGGACCTCGAAGAACTCGCCGGCAGGTTCAAGGAGATCATCGCCCGCGAAGCCGGGG
>JALZNL010000699.1 GCA_030857715.1 Actinomycetota bacterium
GCGTCGCCACCCTCGTGCCGCTGTGCCTGGCGCTGCTGCTGGCGCTCGGCACTTTCTTCGGTTTCCCCGGGGGATGGGCCATGATCCCGGCGGCGATTCTCGTCGTCGTCTCGGGCATCCTCTACTACTGGCTCTCCCACCGCCGCGGGGACGAGACGGACGGGGAACGGGAAGTGCAACACGAAGAATCGTCGCCGGCGCTCGTCTACGGCCTGCTCTCGGCGGCGCTCGTGCTGGCGCTGGCGCGGGGGTACCTCGGTCCCGTCTTCAACGGGTGGCCGTTCCCGCGGGGCGTGGACCGATACGAGCACGCGATCATGACGAGCATGATGGCCGAGGGCGGCTCGACCGAGTCGTTCATGCTCTATCCGCCCGGCTTCCACGCTCTCTCGGCCATGATCTCCAACCTCAGCGGCCTCGAACCGATGGCCCTGTTCCCCACCCTCGCCCCTGCCCTGCTAGCCCTCATGTCGCTGTCGAGCTACGCCCTCGCCGCCAGGCTCTGGGGCCGGCCGGCCGGCGTCGCCGCCGCGTTCCTCTCGGGGCCCGTGCTCGGCGGCGCGTATTTGCACTTCGCGGAGGCAAGGTATCCGAACTTCATCGGGGAGCAGGTCATCCTGATCCTGGCGGTCGCCGCCCTGATCGGGACGTACGCCAACCCGACTGTTCGCGCCGGCCTACTGCTCGCCGTGCTCGGCTCGTCCGCAGTCTTCTACCACCAGATCTCCGGCTACGTGATGGCCGTCTTGCTAGCGTTCGTCGCCCTGTTCTTCCTGCCGTACCTGCTGCTCCGACACCGCAGGACCGGGCTCGCCCTTCTCGGCTCGCTCGCCCTCCTCTTCGTGCTGGCCGCGGCCTTCGCCTGGGACACCTACGACCTGCCGAGCCTCGTCGCCGGCCTCTTCAGTGATTCCGAGACCGGGCGGGGCGGGGACGCCGTGGCGATGGCTATAGGCACCAAGCCGGCCAACCACCCGACGTATTTGCTCGTGACGATCACGGCCCCCGTCCTCTGGCTCGGCCTGCTCGGCGCCATGATGCTCTTTCCGAACCGCACGAACAACACGGCCGCCAGGCTGGCGCACCTGACCTTGATCGTCTGGGCAGCTCTCCTCTTCGTCGGCAGCCAGACGAGCTACAGCGGATTCCCCGACCGCTTCGACCGCGACCTCGGCGCCCCCCTCGCCCTGCTGGCGGCCCCCGTCCTGGTACTTCTGCTACGCGCCGCCCCACGCCTCGCCCCATCCCGGACGGCCCTCGCGGTCACGCTGGCGGCGGCCCTCCTGTCGACCGGGCTCCTGGTTGTCCAGACGACGCGCAACCTGGAGGAGGCCGCCGGCCCGAGCGAGCGCCCCAAGGACAGACCGGCCCCGCCAGAGGTCGCCGCCGCGGGGGCCTGGCTCGGCGAGAACAACGAGGGCGGCAGCATCGTGGCGACGCCGTACCTCGACTACGTCCCGAGCCGCGGGATGCTGGCGATGGGCGGCTACACGGAGATGCAGTCTTATGACTACGCCCGCATCCTGCGCGAGAGGGACCTCCCCCCCTTCGGCGCCGGCCCCCTCTGGGACGCGCTGTGGGTACTCAAGCACCCCACCGGGGAGAAGACGCAACAGATCATGCAGGAGAACGACGTCCGGTACGTCGTCTTCCACAAGCGCTACCCCGGCATAAGCTGGATTCCCTACGCCCAACACGAAGACCTCTACAAGGTCTCCTACCAGAACGAAAGCGTCATCGTCTTCGAGCCCCGCGACGCCTGACGGCAGATCCCTCCGCCACGGACGGGCTGCACGAAGCCTCTCGCCACGACGCACCGGATCGCGCAGACAATCGTCCACCGTCGCGAGGTGTACACCTCGCGATGGTGCCGCATCTTTACGCAGCCTCGTAACGCCGTCCCGGAACCGGGCCACTTATCCCACCCAAACGATTACCCGAAAAGCTCAGGCTCGCGTAGTGATCCACCCAGACGAAAGATCCCCAGCCCAGATCCTCACAGCGGTG
>JALZNL010000700.1 GCA_030857715.1 Actinomycetota bacterium
CTCGCCCACCGGCCTTCCGGGGTCCGACCCGTAGACGGACGAGGAAGAGGCGTAGACGAACCGCCTCCCCCCGGCCCTCCCGGCCGACTCCAACAGCCGCTCCGTCGCGAGCACGTTGCGCGCCATGTACCGCGGGAAGTTCGGCCCCCAGCTCCGCCGAACGCCGGGCTCCCCCGCGAGGTGCGCGATGCACTCGACGCCTTCGAGCAACGCGTCGAGGTCGAGGTCGAGCAGGTCGCCCTCCACCAGGCGGAACCGGGCGTGACCCAGAGCATCCTCCAGGTTCCTCTCCTTGGTGCGACGCGAGTAGTAGCCGGTGAAGGCGTCAACGCCGACGACCTCGCGGCCTTCGGCGAGCAGACGGTCCCCCAGGTGCGAACCTATAAACCCCGCAACGCCCGTTACCAGGACGCGGCTCACGAGGTACCCTTGATCCAGCTCACAAACCACCAGCCCAACCCTTGACGTAACACAGCGCCGTAGATTACTCTCCCTCTGGAGTTATTGCAAACGATTGTCATTAGGAACTGGTGCCGCGCCGGGCAAGGTCGGCGCGGGGTTGGAGAGGAAGGTCGGACTTGATCTCAAGGGGTAACCTCGTCTTTGCGCTGGCCCTGCTCGCACTCCTCGCCGTGGCGGCAGGATGCGGGCAGCCACCCCCGGAGGGTAATAACGGCGGGGGGTCCGGTCAGGAGAGCACCTCGGAGGAGACGACGGGCGACGAGACGACGGCGCAGGAGGAGCTCAAGCCGGGCGAGGGGTCGCTGGTGGTGTACTCGGGCCGCAGCGAGGAGTTGGTCGGCCCGATCTTCGAGCAGTTCGAGGAGCGCAGCGGCGTGGACGTCCAGGTCCGCTACGGGGAGACCGCGGAGCTCGCCGCGACCATTCTGGAAGAGGGCGAGAACAGCCCGGCCGACCTCTTCTTCGCCCAGGACCCTGGCGCCCTCGGGGCGCTCGACGACGAAGGACGCCTGACGAAGTTGCCCGAGGACGTGCTTGGCCGCGTCCCGGCGATGTTCAAGGCCGACGACGGGGACTGGGTCGGCACATCGGGGCGGGCGCGAGTCGTCACGTACAACACCGAGGAGATCCAGGAGGACGATTTGCCAGATTCCATCTTCGGTTTCACCGATCCGGAGTGGGAGGGCAGGATCGGCTGGGCGCCCACCAACGGCTCTTTCCAGGCGTTCGTCACCGCGTTGCGGGTGATCGAGGGCGAGGACCGGGCGCGCGAGTGGCTCGAAGGCGTCCAGGCCAACGACCCGTTCGTCTATCCGGATAACCTGAGCGCCGTCGAGGGCGTCGCCTCGGGCGAGGTCCAGGCCGCCCTCGTCAACCACTACTACCTCTTCCAGGTCAAGGAGGAGCAGGGCCAGGACCTGCCCGCCGCCAACTACTTCTTCGAGGGCGGCGACCCCGGCGCCCTCGTCCTCGCTGCGGGCGCGGGGGTGCTCGACACGGCGGACAACCCCGAGGCGGGAGAAGAGTTTCTGGAGTTCGCGCTCTCCGACGAAGCCCAGCAGTACTTCGCCGACGAGACCTACGAGTACCCGCTGGTGGATGGCGTCGAGGTCAGCGAAGAGTTGCCCCCGCTCACGGATATACAGAGCCCCGAGGTCGACCTGAGCAACCTCGACGACCTGGGCGGCACGCTGGAGCTCCTGCAGGAGACCGGGGTGCTCTAGGGTGGCGGTCCCCACGGCGGCCCGGACGGAGGATGGACGCGGGGCAAAGCCGCGCCGCCGCCGTCCGCCGCTGTTGCTGGGCGGGCTCGCCGGGCTCGTCGTGGCGGCGATGGCGCTGCCGCTCGTCTACCTCGTGGTGCGTTCCTTCGAGGGCGGGTGGGAGGAGATCGCCGCGGTCGTGCTCGACGGCGACACGCTGGCGGTGCTCGGCCGGAGCGCATTGCTAGCCGGCGTTGTCACCGCCGCTTCGGTCGCGATCTCCGTGCCGCTCGCCTGGCTTACCGGCCGGACGGACCTGCCGGGCCGGAGGGCGTGGGC
>JALZNL010000143.1 GCA_030857715.1 Actinomycetota bacterium
GTCGAGATGCGGTCGAAGAGCTCGGCGGCGGTGCCGAATTCGTCCTTCTCCCACCGCTCGGGGCCGACGATGTCGTTCTTGATCTTGTCGAGCTCCTCGTCAAGCACTTCGCGGAATAGCTCCACCGTCACCTCGGTGCCGTCTTCGAGGATGCCCTGGTCGTGATGGATCCACTGCCACACCTGGGCGCGGCTGATCTCTGCCGTGGCCGCGTCCTCCATCAGGTTGAAGACGGGGACGGCGCCGCGGCCCGCGAGCCAGGCCGCGAGGTACTGCACGCCCACGGAGATGTTGCTGCGAAAGCCGTCCATCGTGATGGGGCCCTCGGGCTTCTCCAGCAGGTCGGCGGCGCTCGCGTTCACGTCCGGGCGCTGCTTGTCGATCTGGTTGGGTTGGGGCATGTACTCGTCGAAGGCCTGCTTGGCGAGCCCGACCATCCCGGGGTGGGCGACCCAGGTCCCGTCGTGGCCGTCCTTGGCCTCGCGCTCCTTGTCCTCGAGCACCTTGTTGTTGGCGAACTCGGTCCACTCCGGGTCGTCGCTGCGCGGGATCTGGGCCGCCATCCCCCCCATCGCGTGCGCGCCGCGCTCGTGGCAGGTCTTGATGGTCAGCAGGGAGTAGGCACGCATGAACGGGACGGTCATCGTCACGGCGTTGCGGTCCGGAAGGAGCATGTCGTGCTCGCGGAACTTCTTGATGTAGCTGAAGATGTAGTCCCACCGGCCGCAGTTCAGGCCGGAGGAGTGCTCGCGCAGCTCGTGGAGGATCTCGTGCATCTCGAAGGTCGCCATGATGGTCTCTATGAGGACCGTAGCCTTGATGGTGCCCTGCGGAATACCTATCTCGTCCTGGGCAGTGACGAAGATGTCGTTCCACAGCCTCGCCTCGAGATGACTCTCTATCTTCGGCAGGTAGAAGTACGGGCCGTGCCCGATGTCCAGAAGTCTCTGGGCGTTGTGGAAGAAATACAGGCCGAAGTCGAAGATGCCGGCCGGGACCTGTTTCCCGTCCACTAGCATGTGCTTCTCGAAGAGGTGCCAGCCGCGGGGGCGTGCTATCAGGACGGCGACCTCGTCGTTAAGCGTGTAGTGCTTGCCGGTCTTCGGGTCGTCGAAGGTGATGGTGCGCTGGATCGCGTCGCGGAGGTTGGTCTGGCTGTCCAGCATGTTGTGCCACGTCGGGCAGTTGGCGTCTTCGAAGTCGGTCATGTACGTCGGGGCGCCGCAGTTGAGCGCGTTGATGAGCATTTTCCGGTCCGGGGGGCCGGTGATCTCCACCCGCCTGTCCTGTAACGCGTCCGGGATCGGGGCGATCTTCCAGTCCCCCTCCCTGACGTCCTTCGTTTCGGGCAGGAAGTCCGGCATCTCGCCGGCGCTGATCCGGGCCTGCCTGTCCTGCCGGGCCTTTAGGCGCTCCTCGACCCTAGGGGTGAACTCCCTCGCGAGCTTCGCCACGAAGGCGACCGCCTCGGGGCTCATGATCTCCCGAAACTCGTTCGGGACTTCTTTGGTGACCTCTATGCCTTCTCCGTACGCGCTTTTTTCGACCATATGCGGTCCGGGCTCCTCCCTAACGTTTGCCAGAATGGAGAAACTCTAGCAAGCGCAAGGTCCCCACGCTTGAAGCCCGCTGGGCGCCCTAAGCGGCAACCCGGTCCCGCTGCACAACTGCGGCCCGCCGCACGTAGACGATGCAAGACGTAGGCACGCACCGCCACCGGTACAGAACCTCGAACTCGCCGAACCCGATCTTCACGCGCGTCCCGATCCCCGGCGCCCCGTCCTCGTAACGCCGCTCCAGGATCTCTTCCGTCTCGGGGTCCCTGTACTGCACCGGTATCATTCCCGCTCCTCTCGCCGACCTACCGTGAAACACACGTTAAACGTCCCCCCGCTATAAGTCCAATCGTTTGCACGTATCGTAGATATAGGAGAAAATGATGACAGAGGCTTCAGGCTTCGGGTTTCAGCCGTCAGGTGAAGTCGTCTCGTACCGTAACCGGGGTCCGGGTGACGATTCCGGCGCATTTCCTGAAACCTGATGCCTGAGACCTGAAGCCTTTAAGCGACCGAAGGGAGCATCGTTGTTATTCCGACAACTGGAGTGTTTTCTGGCGGTGGCGCGGCTCGGGAACTTGAGTCGGGCGGCCGAGGAGATGTTTCTTACGCAGCCGACTCTGACGGCGCGGTTGAAGGCGCTGGAGGAGGAGGTTGGGGATGAGTTGTTCGTGCGGACGAGCCGGGGGATGCGGCTGACGGACGCGGGGAGGGAGTTCGCGCCGTACGCGGAGAGGGTGCTCGGGAGCTTCGAGGAGGGGCGGCGGCGCTTGCGGGAGCTGCGGGGGGCGACCGGCGGGCGGCTTTTGATCGGGGCTTCGCCTGGGGTGGGGACCTACGCGTTGCCTGGGCTCCTGGAGAGGTTCGTGGCGTCCTATCCGGGGGTGTCCGTCTCGGTCAGGACGGGGCATTCCGAGGAGATCCTGGAGATGACCCTGAAAGAGGAAGTGCAACTCGGGCTGACGCGGGCGATGCGGCACCCGGAGATAGAGAGCCTACATCTCTACGAGGACGAGCTCGTGCTCGTGGTGGACCCGGGGCACAGGTTCACGAGAAAGGGGAGTGCGGACCTGGCGGAGATCGGGGAGGAGCAGCTAATCTTCTTCGACCAGTCCTCCAGCTACTTCGAGCAGACCCACGCGCTGCTCAGGAACGCGGGTATCCGGGATCTCAGGACGATGGAGGTTGACAACATCGAGGCGGCCAAGAGGATGGTCGAGCACCGCCTCGGCGTCGCGTTCCTGCCGAGGACGGCCGTCGTGAGGTCCGTCTCCTCGGGTAACCTCTCCCTCATAGCCGTGGAGGAGAACCCGGAGATGAACCGTTCCATCGTCGCCCTCAGGCGCCGCGATGCGCCGGCGACGGGGCCCGTGGCGGCCTTCCTGGAGGTCGCGGCGACGCTCGCCGAGAGGGGCGACCAGGCCGAGCTCTCCCCCACCCTCGCCGCCGACTTCGAGAACCTCCAACTCATTGACCTGTTCACGTAGAAGGGCCCGCCTCCCCACGCGCGTGCCGCTCAAAGACCTCCGTCACCGCCTCTAGGTAAGCGCCCACGACGGCCCGCTCCTCGCCCGTCAGCCCCACGCTCTCCTCCAGAAGGTCGGCGGCGACGGGCAACAGGTGCTCCCGGGCCGCCGCCAGGCCGGAAGGCAAGGTCCTCACCACGGAGCTCCTCCGGTCGCTCGGGTTCGGCCGCCGCTCGACCTGCCCGGCCCGCTCCATACGGTCCACAAGCGCCGTCACGGCCCCCGAACTGAGGCTCAAGCGCCGCCCCAACTGCGTCGGCGTCAGACCATCCTCCCCCGCCTGTTGCAAGTGCTCCAACGCCGCCATCTCCGAGAGCCCGAGCCCCGTCCTCCGCGCCATCGCCGCCGCGAAAGCCAGCACCTCCCGGATCTCGACCTGAACCAACCCCACCAACTCTTCCGCAGAACGCTTTGTCAATCGTTTATCTTTGTTGCTGAGATAATTACCCATAAAACCATACTAGCATGGCAGAGCGTTAGGGTGTCGGGCTCGATGCCGACGGGCGATCCTTGGGATGTGGACACGGTCGTCCGGGAAAGAAGGGCGGTCATGGTGGTGGTGAAGTCGAGCGGTCTGGGCGCTTCCTAGTACCCTCCGCCTCCACCGCCATCTCCTCCGCCACCGCCGCCACCGCCGTCGCCCCAGCCGCCGCCACCGTCGTTACCCCCGTGGTCCCCGCCCCCGTGGCCGCCACCGAAGAAGCCATAGTAGCCGGCGCCGGCGCCGGCGCCCGCGTCGGCCCCGTCCCTCCTCCGACGGCGGTTGCCGCGACGACGTAATAAGTCCGAGACGACGCCAAAGACTATACCTATCACGATCACGAACAGGATAACCAAAACCAGTTCCACGGCACGATCCTTCCTGTGGATACCCCCGGATATAAGGTCGTATTCTACCCGTATGCGTCTCTTGGTTACAACTCTGCCGTTCTCCTGTGCGTCCGCGCGCGGGTCGTATACTAGGCCGGAGACCCGATAGAACTAGGTGCGAGGTGCTATTAGTGGATCGAAAAACGATCGTGGTGATGGAGGGCGACCAGACCGGGCAGGAGCTCCTGGAGGAGGCGCTACGGGTCCTCGACCCGTCCGTGACGGGGGTGGACGTGGAGTTCCAGCGGTACGACCTCTCGCTGGAGAACCGCCGGGCGACGGACAACGGGGTCGTCCACGAGGCGGCGGCGGCGATGAAGGGGTGCGGCTTCGGCATAAAGGCAGCGACCGTCACGCCCGAGACGCCTGGGGACGTGGGTTCTCCGAACGCGATCTTGAGAAAAGGGATAGACGGGACCGTGATCGTGCGCACCGGCAGGCGCATCCCCGGCGTAAACCCTGTAACCGGCGTCCACAGTCCCGTCTCCGTCATAAGGATGGCCGTTGACGACGCCTACGGGGCGGAGGAGTGGCGCGAGGGCGAGGGGCTCGACGAGGTCGCATACAGGACCGAGAAGATCTCACGGAGGGTATGCCGCGGCGTCTCCGAGTTCGCCTTTATCCAGGCGCGCAGGATGCGGGCCAAAGTCTTCGGCGGGCCCAAATACACCGTCTCCCCCACCTACGAGGGGATGCTCAAGGAGGAGATGGACCGGGCCGCGGAGAACAACCGCGACGTCCGCTACGACCCGCAGCTCATCGACGCGACATACGCACTGCTCCTCACCACCTTCGGCGAGCCGCTCGTCATCCCGACGCTCAACCGGGACGGCGACTGCATCTCCGACCTCGTGATGCAGATGTTCGGCTCCATCGCCGGGGCCGAGTCGCTCCTGATCTCCCTGGACGAGGACGAGAACCCGGAGACGGTCATGGCCGAGGCGCCGCACGGGACCGCGCCCTCGCTGGAGGGCAAGGACGTGGCGAACCCGATGGCCATGATCCTGGCCGGCGCCGCCCTGCTCACCTTCTTCCACGACGAGGACGCCAGCCGCGCCTCCAGGGCCATCTACGAGGCTACCTTCGAGTCCATCCTCGACGGCGTGAGGACGGCCGACCTCGGCGGCCCGACCGGCACCACGGAGTTCACCGACGAGGTAATTCGCCACGTCCGTACGAAACTCGAAGTCTGGAGCGCCCTTGCCTAGCCGCAAGAACGACCTCGTCATTAGAGTCTCACCCGACATCCTGAGGACCGCGGCCCTGGCCGCGATCTCCGGCGTGCGCTCCATGGCGGCCCCGGCGCTGCTGGCCCGCGCCGTCGGGGGCGGCGAGGTTGCGGGGCTGCGGGGGACGCCGTTCGCAGCCCTGGGCTCCGGCCGCGTCTCGACCGTGCTCCAGATACTGATGGTGGGCGAGATGGGTGGGGACAAGACGCCCTTCGTGCCGTCCCGCACCTCCGGGGGGGCCCTCTTAGGTCGCGCCCTCTCCGGCGCCCTCGTGGGGTCCGCGCTCTTCGTCTCCCGCGAACGCGGGGGCGCCTCTGGCGCGCTGCTGGGCGCCGTCTCCGCCCTCGCCGGCGTCTATGCCGCCGACCGTCTGCGCTCGGAGACCACGCAGGGCCTCGGCCTGCCGGACCCCGCCTTCGGCCTTCTCGAAGACGGCCTCGTCCTTTTCGGCGGAAGCCAGCTGCTCCGGAGAGGATTCGCAAGCGGCGGGTGACGAACCCGGGCCGCTTCGGGGGGCCGTTATCGGCAAGGGGCGCCGCGTGACCGGTAAAAGAGACCGGTTGAGGTCCACGTTCGACGGGGCGGCGTCCCTCTACGACGAGGTCAGACCCGGCTACCCGGAAGGGCTCTTCGACGACGTCGTCTCGCTCTCCGGTATACCGTCCGGGAGCCGGATACTCGAGGTCGGGTGCGGCACCGGGCAGGCGACCCTGCCGTTCGCCCGCCGTGGCTACGAAATCCTCTGCGTCGAGCTCGGCGAGCACCTTGCCGCCGTGGCCCGGCGCAACCTTGCCGGGTACCCCGGAGTCGAGGTGCGTGTCGACGCCTTCGAAGAATACCCGCTGCCTGAAAGCCGCTTCGATCTCGTCGTCTCGGCCACGGCGTTCCACTGGCTAGATCCGGCGCTCGCTTACCCGAAGGTCGCCCGGTCCCTCAAGCCCGGAGGGACCATCGCGCTGTTCTGGAACGAGCACGTACGTACGGACGCGGACACGGGTCTCTTCGAGGCCATGCAGGAAGTCTACGCCCGCGAGGCGCCCGAGATCTTCGACGGCGGCTACGAAGGCCCGCCCCGGCCGGAAGACGTCCCGGACAGGACGGGCGAGATCGAGGACTCCAGGCTGTTCGGCCCCGTCGTTCGGCGTTCTCACCTCTGGGACCAGGCCTACACCGCCGCCGGCTATCTCCGGCTCCTGGATACCTACTCAGGGCACATGAGTCTGAGGGACGAGACCAGGACGCGCCTCTACGTTGGCATCGCCCGCCTGATCGAAGAAGGATACGGAGGACGCATCGTCAAGGGTTACCAGACGAGCCTGTACGTTGCCCGCCGAAGGTAGACGCTACCGGCGCGCTCAAGTTTTGCCTCCGCCAGAAG
>JALZNL010000144.1 GCA_030857715.1 Actinomycetota bacterium
GACGTACCCCGAGGCCTCGGCGAAGCTGGACGAGCTCTACGCTAACGGCGAGGTCTGGCTGACGATGAGCTACACCCCGCAGCTCGCCCAGCGCCAGGTGGACAAGGGGCTCTGGCCGGAGAGCACCCGCTCCTACGTGCTCGACGGCGGCACCCTCAACAACACCCACTACCTCGCCATCCCCTTCAACGGCCCGAACAAGGCCGGCGCCCAGGTCGTCACGAATTTCCTGGAGAGTCCCGAAGCCCAGAGGGAGAAGCAGGACCCGGGCGGCTGGGGCGACCTGACGGCCCTGAGCCTGGACCGGCTACCGGAGAAGACGCGCGAAGCGTTCGCCGAGCCCGAGGGAGAGGCCTCGCTCCCGACGCGCGTCCTGCAGCAGAACCGGGTGCCGGAGGCCCGCACGGAATGGCTGCTCCAGCTCGAAGAGGGGTGGCAAGAAGAAGTCTTGGAGGACTAGGGGTTGGGCGGTCGGCTGAAGATAGCGTTGCTGTTGGCCCCGGCTGTGGGTGTGATCGGGGTCCTCTTCGCCGGAGGCCTCGGCGTCGCCTTCGTCCAGAGCCTCGGCTACATGCCGGCCATCGGCCTGACCGAGCCGGGCCTGGACGCCTACCGGCAGGTCCTCGCCGACGAGGATTTTCTGGACTCGCTCTTCCTGACCCTGTACGTCTCCGGGGTCTCGACGGGCCTCTCGACGGTGCTGGCGGTGCTGGCCGCGCTCGCGCTCAGGAGGTCGGGCGGGCGGGTCTCGGCCGTGGTGTTCCAGTTGCCGATCACGATCCCGCACCTCGTCGCCGCCGTAGGTATTGCGCTCGTCGTCGCCCAGACGGGGCTCGGCGCGAGGCTCGCGGCCGGGCTTGGCCTCATCGGGGAGCCCAGGGACTTTCCGGCCCTGCTCTACGATAAGTACTCCGTCGGGATCATCCTCACCTACGTGTGGAAGGAGGTGCCGTTTATCGCGCTGGTGGTGCTGGCGTCCTTGCGGGGGGTGGCCTCGGAGCTTGAGGACGTGGCCCGTACGCTCGGGGCGGGGGCGTGGCAGCGCTTCTGGTACGTGGTCTTTCCGGTGATCTCGCCCTCCGTGGTGGCGGCGAGTTTGCTTGTCTTCGCCTTCACCTTCGGGGCCTTCGAGGTGCCTTACCTGCTGGGCAAGTCCTACCCGACGATGCTCCCGGTCATGGCGTACGACGAGTACAGGGAGATCGACCTGGCGGCGCGGCCGGCGGCGATGGCCATCAACGTCCTGATCGCCCTCATCACCGGGACGGTCGCCGCCCTGTACCTGCGCCTGGCCAGGGACCTGGGACGCCGTGGGTAAGGGCGCCCGCCGGTCGGACGCGGTCCTCGTCGTGGTCGCGGCGCTGGTAGCTCTCCCCTTCGTGCCGCTCGTCCTGTGGGCGTTCGCGGGTGAGTGGCGATTCCCCGACCTGCTGCCCACGGCGTGGTCGCTGCGTGGTATGAGCCACCTCTTCGAGCCGGGCGGCGGGGTGCTCGGGGCGGCGTTCAACAGCCTGGTCATCGGGGCGGCGACGGCGGCGGCCTCGGTCGCGGTCGGGCTGCCGGCCGGGATGGCGATAGGCGGCTATGAGTGGCGGTTCAAGGGGGCTGTGATCTTCTTTATCTTACTTCCCATCATGGTGCCACCGCTCGCCTCGACGATGGGCGTCCACGTCACCTTTATCCGGCTCGGGCTCGCGGACACGCTCCCCGGCGTGTTCCTGGTTCATCTGGTCCCGACGGTGCCTTACACCGCCCTGATCCTGGCCGGCGTCTTCGCCGAACGCACGGGCGAGCTGGAGGAGGCCGCCCGCACCCTGGGCGCAAGCCCGTGGCAGGCGTTCATGCGCGTCACTTTGCCCGGGGTTTTGCCGGGGGTTGCGGTGGCGGGGCTCTTCGCGTTCCTCATCTCGTGGGGCCAGTACGTGCTGACCCTCCTGATCGGGGGCGGCAACGTCGTCACCCTCCCGATGCTCCTCTTCTCGGCAGCCTCGGGCAACGACCCCGTCATAACCTCGGCCCTGGCCCTCGCCTTCGCCCTCCCGGCCATACTCACCCTCGTCCTCGCCCTGCGCGTCCTGAAACCCGGCCAGCGGACGAACCTCATCGGACCGGGCAAGGTCTAGTGGGCGCCCGCCTGGAAATGGAGAACGTCTCCCACCGCTACGGCGGGGACGCCCCGGCCCTGGAGGACTTGAGCCTCGATGTCGAGCCGGGGGAGCTGGTCGCCCTGCTCGGCCCCTCCGGGTGCGGCAAGACCACGGCGCTCAAGGTCGTGGCCGGCCTCCTGCGCCCGACGGGCGGCGACGTGCGGGTGGGGGGCCGCTCCGTCGTCGGCACCCCGCCGGAGAGGCGCGAGGCGGCGATGGTCTTCCAGAAGCCGCTGCTCTTCCCCCACATGAGCGTCGCCCGGAACGTCGGGTTCGGCCTGAAGATGCGCGGCACGCCCAGGGAGGAGACCGGGAGCAAGGTCCACGAGGCTCTGCGGCGCGTGCGGATGGAGGGCTTCGCGGGCCGCCCGCCCGAAGAGCTCTCCGGCGGGCAGCAGCAGCGGGTGGCGCTCGCTCGCGCCCTCGTCACCGAACCGCGGCTCCTGCTCCTCGACGAGCCCTTCAGCGCGCTCGACGCCAACTTGAGGGAGGAGATGCGCGAGTTGGTCCTGCGCCTCCAGCGCGAGGGCGGCCACACGACCGTCTTCGTCACCCACGACCAGGAGGAGGCCGTCGTCCTCGCCGACCGCATAGCCCTCGTCTTCGACGGCAAACTTCAGATGTACGACGAACCGCAGGCCTTCTACGACCGCCCCGCAACCCGAGAGGTCGCCCGTTTCTTCGGCGCCACCAATTTTATAGAAGGCCGGACCAAAAACGGCTCCGTCCGCACCCCGCTTGGCGACCTCAGGCTAGAGGGCCCCGCCCCGCCAGGCGCCGTCACCCTCACCATCAGGCCCGAGGCCGTCCGCCTGGAGGCCGGCGAGAACTCCTTCCGGGCACGCGTCTCGTCGGCCTCCTACCTCGGAACCCAGGTCCACTACGAACTGCGCACCGCACAGACGACCCTGCGCGCCGCCCTCCCCCCGCACGTCCGGCTCGCGGTCGGCGACGAGGTCACGGCGAGGTTGCCGGCCGGGTCGTTGTGGACTCTGAAGGCTTGATCGAGGCTTCGGGTTTCAAACCTGGCCGCGATGACCGCCACACGGGCGATCGAGCGTGGCGGGAAAAGGAAACCCCGAACGGCGCCCCGCGCTCGATGGCGATGCAAGTGAGCCCGCCGGCGAACGCGCCAGCGGCGAAGACCCTATGAATCTGGGCACTACGGTTTCTGGCCACCCGTCAGCTAATTACCCGAAGGTGGGTGAATAGGGGCAAGAAGAAAGGCCGGGGCCCCGAAGGATACCCCGGCCCGGACGTAAGCTGGCGCGTTCTTAGTCTACGAAGAGGAAATCACCCGTGTCGTCGCCACCCTGGTTCAGGTCGCTGATCTCACCGAGGCCGGCGTTGGCCTGGTTCTGGGTGATGCTCTGGCTCACGTCGACCGATGCCTCGGCCGTGCTGTCGTCGTCGGCATCGGCGGTTGCGTCGCCAAACTGTGCCTGAAGGGCAAACTGGAACTGCGAGGCGTCCACGAACTGGACGGTGGTGGTGTCGTTGTCGTCGCCCTCAACCTCCGACGTCACCTGTGCCATGGCCGGGGAGGCGGCCGCCAGCATCAGCGCCACCGTCGCCCCTACCGCAATCATCTTCTTCACGTCTTTCTCCTTCCGCTGAGGCCGCGTACCGGCCTTGATTAACCCGACAAGAGTAGTGTCGCCCCGCGGGAGCCGAAGCGCATCACGCAGATTGCGTATATTTCCCGACCACGCGAAAGGCCAGGGCTATGCGAGATCGTGCATCCTAACTTCCGAGAAGGCCTCACAGGCGAAAATCCCGAGAGTGCTCCCACACGCGAAGTTCGGCCCCAGGCCTCATAGCAAGGAAACATGGTCTCCTGCAAGGCTAGCGAAGCTGGGCGTCCGGCCCTCTCATTGCGTCGGCGATGATGCTTCGGTGGTCGAAGGCCAGTTCGACGGAATCGGGGTCGATGACGGCGACCTCGGTGGCGTCGGTGGCGGCGATTAGGTCCCCACCCACGACGCGGGCGAGGAAGGCGACGCTGACGTTGTGGCCGCGGGGGTCGCGGTCGGGGTCGGAGTAGAGGCCGACGAGTTCGACGGCGAGGCCCGTCTCTTCGGCCGCCTCGCGGGTGGCGGCCGCTTCGATCGTCTCGCCGACTTCGACGAAGCCGCCGGGGAGGGCCCATCGTCCCTCGAAGGGGTCGCTTGCGCGGCGGATCAGGACGATGCCATCCTCCGAAGGGATCACGACGTCCACCATGAGCTTCGGCGTCTCCGGTCCGGCCAACGTCCTACCTCCAGCCTCGACTGTGTCGCGGGGTAGTTACCCGTTCGGCGCGCGGGGGAACCGCGCGTTGGCGTTGCGTCAGCGGTACTTCTGGCCGAGGCCGAGAACGTCGCCGCGGCCCAGGGTTCTCTCGGCCATCTGGCACGCACCGTTGATGGTGGTGCTCATGGTGAGGTTGCCGTGGCCCGTCTCCGAGACGTGGCCGAGGCCGAAGGTGTGGCCGCGCTCGTGGGTCATGACGCCCTCGAGATCCCACATCCCCTCGCACGACCCGGAGCGGGGGCTCGTGGTCCACCAGACGCCTTGTTTGTTGATCTTGATGTCCGAGGCGACGGTGTCGTCGTAGCCGGGCCTGGCTTTGCCCCAGTTGCAGGTCAAGGCCAGCGTGCCGCTCGGGAGGTCCCCGAACGCGACCACGCTGTTCTCGTCGTTGTTTCCGCAGGTAAACCCGTCTATGTTCGCGCCCCGGCCCGTCTTCCCCTCGTAGACCAGCCCCACGGGGACGCGGTCTCCCATGCGGCAGTTGCTCTTGGTGTTCGCGACGCGGGCCCCGGCCCCGCGTATGGCGCCCACGGCGTCCCCGGGCCTCAGCTCGGAGGGCGTGGACGACCTGTTGATCTTGTAATGGAGAGCCGACGACACCCGCCTCTCGCCGTCCGTGTACTCCGGGTCCGAGCACTCGTCCGGGACGCCGGCCTTCGCGAAGTCCCCGGCGGCTTCCGCGTCTTCCCCGGCGAACTCGATCTCCATCGTCCCGTCCTCGCGGCGCGCTATTCCCAGCTCCTCGGCGCCGGTCGTCGTCAGGACCTCGGCGTGTACGCTCTCGCCGGGGGGAGGAACGACGCTGCCCACCCCGCCGTCCTCTATCTCCCGGCCCGCGACCGGGCAACGCTCCGGGGTCACGACGCCGGGCAGGGCGCGGGCGTCGATCTTCTGCCTCCCAGGCTCGCAGGCCTCCAGTACCCGATCCGCGCCCTGCGCCGCCGGGGTCCTTGCGAAAGTCGTCACAGCCAGAACCGCCAGCGCCAACGCCAGGCCGGATGCGAGCAACCGTCTCATGGGTCCGTTCTTCCCCCTCTGTCCGCCGTCCTGGGCGCCGGCCCAGCTTACTCAGGGACGGCACGGTAGGCATGATACAGTCTACATCTCCAACGCGATAGGGCAGGTACATACAACATGATGTGGTTTTCCGCCGCGCGGTCGATCCGCGGGTGGCACGGTCCGATCCGAAGGCTGTATGCTCCGGCCGGGGGTGATCCGGGCCAGGCATGAAGATATTGTGCATCAGCGACCAGGCGGAGCGGGTGCTCCACGGGCCGACCCTCAACTCCTACGCGCAAGGGGTCGAGGCGGTCATCTCCTGCGGCGACCTCCACTTCGACTACCTGGAGTACGTGCTCACCTTCCTCGGCGTCCCGCTCTACTACGTGCTCGGCAACCACGACCCCGCCCCCGACGGCCCGGAGTACCCGGGAGGCTGCATCCCTCTTGACGGAGAGGTATTGGAGGTGGGAACCGGGGAAGAGCGGGTAACCTTCGCCGGCCTCTCCGGCTCGCCGATGTACTCCGGCGGCCCGAACCAGTACACGGAGGGCCAGATGGGCCGCCGGGCGCTGTCGCTGTCGGCCAGGGTTCTGGGGCGCCGACTCCTCGGCCGCCCGGGACCGACCGTCTTCGTGACCCACTCCCCGCCCTTCGGGCTCGGGGACCGCAAGGACCAGGCCCACGTGGGCTTCGGACCGTTCCTGAAGCTCATAGACCGCCACGAGCCCGCGCTGTGGCTGCACGGGCACGTCCACCTCTACGGCCCGGACCAGCAGAGGGTGACGACCCGGGGCGGGACGAAGGTGGTGAACGTCTTTGGGCACCGTATTCTCGAGGTGTAGGGCATTTGGTCCGCGGAGCCCTTGTTGCCCGGGCCGGGCGGTTGTAGGCTGGAACCGTGGTAGGCCACATGGATCCTAACGAGCAGTCGGACAGGGATTTTTCGCGGGCGCGCAGGAAGGCTTTCCTGCGGCGCGTCGGGGCGTACCTGCGCAGGGACCCCGGCTCGAACCAGCTCCTCTCCTTCGAAGAGGTCAAAGACGCTTTGGGGGTCATTCAGC